>JAZNAM010000090.1:0-4224 GCA_045586515.1 Eubacteriales bacterium | reverse complement strand
AAATTGCTTTTAAAATAAAAATTCCCCCCCCCGTGCGGGAGGATTTTCATTATTCCAACTCCTCTTCCTCATCGGGCTCGCTGATGGTGATATTGTTCAAAATTGAAGCAATGTGCGCACCATATGCGATAGAGGTGTCCTCCACGAAGGTGAGTTCGGGCGTAGCGCGCAGATTCATGCGCTGTGCCACCATACGGCGGATAAAGCCCGCCGAGGACTTGAGCCCCAGATACACTTCCTTCTTATCGCCGCGCAGTGCGGAATAATAGATCTTGGCGTACTTGAGGTCGGGCGTCACATCCGCACCCGTAATGCTGATAAACGCTTCGCTCACACGCGGATCCTTGACCTCGCGAATGATCTCGGCAAGCGTTTTTTGCATTTCGTCATTAATTCTTCCTCTGCGATAGTTAGCCATTATTTTCTCCTTTTGTTTGCAAAAAGGAGAGCAGGCGCCCTCCTTCTTGCCGTTCGCTTATTGCGCAGCGTCAACGATTGCGGCAAACTTGGTTGCCACAAGAGATGCACCACCGATCAGGCCGCCATCTACGTTGGGCTTTGCAAGCAGCTCTGCTGCGTTGCCGTCGTTCATAGAACCACCATACTGAATCGTGGTTGCCTCAGCCACTTCCTCACCGTACAGTTCAACGAGAACACGGCGAATTGCACCGCAAGTCTCCTCTGCCTGCTCGGGGGTGGCGGTAAGGCCAGTGCCGATTGCCCATACGGGCTCGTAAGCGATAACAATGTTCTTCATATCCTCAGCGCTCACGCCTGCCAGATCAAGTTTGATCTGCATCGCGCAAACCTCGTTGGTGATACCTGCAAGGCGCTGCTCCTTCACCTCGCCCATGCAAAGGATCACACGCATGCCAGCGGCAAGAGCGGCCTTGGTGCGAAGGTTTACGGTCTCGTCGGTCTCGCCGAAGTACTGACGACGCTCGGAGTGGCCGATGATAACGGTATCCACGCCGATTGCCTTGAGCATCTCTGCGGAAACCTCACCGGTGTAAGCACCCTTTGCCTCGTAGTGTACGTTCTCTGCACCGATCACAATGTTGGAACCCTTTGCCGCCTCCATAGCAGCAGCGATGGTCACGTAGGGTGCGCAGAAGATAACGTCACAGTTATCCTTGCCTGCCACCATAGGCTTAATCTCGTTGATAAATGCTGTCGCCTGTGCAGGGGTGAAGTTCATCTTCCAGTTGCCGGCGATCACAGTTCTTCTCTTTGCGGGATTCATATCAAAATTCTCCTTACGTCACAAATTATTTACCAAGCAGGCATGCAATGCCGGGAAGGGTCTTGCCTTCAAGGAACTCAAGCGATGCACCACCGCCCGTAGAAACGTGAGTCATCTTATCGGCATAACCGAGCTTTTCAACAGCCGCCGCGGAGTCGCCGCCGCCGATGATAGAGATTGCGCCCGACTCTGCCACAGCCTTGGCAACGTTCTCGGTGCCGGCTGCGAAGTTCTTCCACTCGGAAACGCCCATCGGGCCATTCCAAATGACGGTACCTGCATTCACGAGGGTGTCGGCAAACAGCTTCTGGGACTTCTTGCCAATATCAAGGCCCATCCAACCCTCAGGGATCGCATCGGAATCCACCTCGCGAGGAGTGGTGTTCTCGTCGTATGCCTCGCCGATCACATTGTCAACGGGAAGCATGAAGTTCACGCCGCGCGCTGCTGCCTTGTCCATAAGCTCACGTGCAAGATCAAGCTTGTCATGCTCGCAAATGGATGTGCCGATCTCAAGGCCCTGTGCCTTGAAGAAGGTGTATGCCATACCGCCGCCGATGATGAGAGTGTCAACCTTATCAATGAGGTTGTTAATCACACCGATCTTATCGGAAACTTTTGCACCACCGAGGATAGCAACGAAGGGACGCTTGGGATCAGCCAGTGCGCCGCCCATCACAGAAATTTCCTTCTGAATGAGATAGCCGCAAACAGCGGGCAAGTAATCAGCAAGACCAGCCGTGGTTGCGTGTGCACGATGAGCCGTGCCAAATGCATCGTTCACGTAGATCTCTGCCATAGAAGCAAGCTCACGAGCGAAATCGGGGTTATTCTTGGTCTCTTCCTTGTGGAAACGAACGTTTTCAAGCAGAAGAACCTCGCCCGCCTTCAGGGCGGCTGCCTTTGCCTTTGCATCGGGGCCGATAACGTCCTTCGCCATCTGCACCTCAAAGCCAAGCAGCTCAGACAAACGCTTTGCAACGGGAGCAAGAGAGAACTTTACGTTATCGTTCTTTGCCGCCTCAAGGTACTTGGCGGTAGCGGCTGCGCGCTCCTCCTCGGGAAGAGCCTCAACCTTTTTCTTCTCTTTCTTGTCGAGTTCAAGTTTTTCATTAAAAATGTTATGGGGACGACCGAAGTGAGAGCAAAGGATCACGGCGGCACCCTGATCAAGCAAGTACTTGATGGTGGGCAGTGCGCCAACGATACGCTTATCGTCGGTGATCACGCCGTCCTTCATGGGGACGTTAAAGTCGCAACGTGCGATTACTTTTTTGCCGGCAACGGCAATGTCTTCAATGGTTTTCTTGTTGTAGGTCATTGTCAGTTCCACCTTTCTAATTTCGGGATTATCCAAACATAATTATTTTATCACATTTAAAAGGGTTGTGCAAGAGCGTTTTGTTAAATTTTTCCCAAATTCGTATTTTTTATTAAATTTTATCAATAAAAGGAAAGCACCTCGCGCACAATTTGCGCGAGGTGCTCGGTATTTTACTTGTTTGCAATCTTCTCGAGAAGCTCGGTTTGACGGGCAACGTTAGCATAGAACTGCTCACGCACTTCCTGCTCGTGTGCAGCAATCTCGGCGGCCTTTGCGGCTGCCTCTGCCTCTGCGGCTGCCTTTGCCTGTGCCTCTGCCTTTGCTTTTTCTTCAGCGGCGGCAAGCTCCTTGGCGTCAAGTCGTCTGCGAATATTGTTGATGATGCGAACGATCATAAACAACACGAAGGCGATCAGGAAGAAACTAATGATGGCATTGATAAGCGAACCCCAGTCAAGGTAAATAGAATTGGCAAGGTCTACCTCGGTGCCGATCTTCTGACCTGCGTCGTTGAACACGTCCATTTCTGCCTTATGTAAGTACGTGTAAATGGTGTCAAGCGAGTCGTTTCCGAAAAGGAGGAACAACAGCCAGTTGATCACGGGCTTAAGTACATAGTTGCTCAGTCCGTTGACGATTGCGGTAAACGCACCGCCAACGATAACACCGACGGACATATCAAGCACGTTGCCGCGCGTGATAAACTTCTTGAAATCAGCGAAAAAACTGATTCTTTCCTTCTTCATTTTCTTTTTCATTTGCTTTAACTGTTCCTTTCTTTCTCTTTTTTCTCCGGCTGCGATTCTCGCCGCCATTACTTCTCTATCCGCTTTTCCCATAATAATTCTCCTTTTTTCAAAAATGATACTGTTATCATATCATCACACGGGAAAATTGTCAAGAAAAGACGAATGGAAAAGCTGAAAACTTATGTCAGATCCGCGATGTCAAGGATCAGTTGCTCGGTCTTTTCCCAACCGAGGCAAGGATCGGTGATGGACTGCCCGCAAACGCCGTTGCCGATCTTCTGTGCGCCGTCCACCAAATAGCTTTCAATCATGAAGCCCTTGATCAGTCGCTTGATGTCGCTGTTATGACGACGAGCAAGCAAAACCTCCTTGCAAATACGCGGCTGTTCGGCAAATTTTTTGCCGGAGTTTGCGTGATTGGAGTCCACGATTGCAGCAGGGTTGTCCAGCCCCGATTTTGCGTAAAGCTCCACCAGGTTGGCAAGATCCTCGTAATGGTAGTTGGGGAGTGACTGACCATGCTTGTTCACGTATCCGCGCAAGATCGCATGTGCCAAGGGATTGCCCTCGGTTTCTACTGCCCAACCGCGATAGATAAAGGAGTGCTTATGCTGTGCAGCGGTAATGGAATTCATCATCACGGAAAGGTCGCCACCCGTGGGGTTTTTAAGACCTACGGGAACGTCAATACCACTTGCCACCAAGCGATGCTCCTGGTTTTCGGAGGAGCGCGCGCCTACGGCAACGTAGGAAAGCAAATCGTTGAGATAGCGATGATTTGAGGGGTAAAGCATCTCATCCGCAGTGGAAAGACCTGTTTCGGTGAGTGCTCTGGTGTGCAGATGACGAATGGCGAGAATGCCGTTGTAAAGATCCGGCAGACCGTTGGGGTCGGGCTGATGAAGCAT
>JAZNAM010000089.1:0-6428 GCA_045586515.1 Eubacteriales bacterium | reverse complement strand
TGCTGTTCATTGCCACGTCGCTCACCGACATGCTGGACGGCAAGATCGCGCGTGCACGCAACCTTATCACCAACTTTGGCAAGTTTATGGATCCCGTTGCGGATAAGTTTATGGTGATCGGCACGCTCCTTGCCCTCCTTTTCCGCATGATGAACCCCGACGTTTACGGCGTCGCGTATGATCGCATCTTTGTGATCGTGTATTTTGCCGCTGTCGTGATGATCATCTTCCGCGAGCTTGCCATCACCTCGCTTCGCCTGGTGCTTGTGAACGCAAGCGGTGAGGTCGTTGCCGCCAACATGCTCGGCAAGATCAAGACCGTCACGCAGATCCTTTGCATCTGCCTGATCTTTGCAGAACCCCTCATCATCAAGCTGATCTTCAGCTTCTTCCCCGAAGCGGTCTACACCCCCTTCTACCCCGTGTCCTTCCTGCTCATCGTGGTGATGCTCGTTTTCACCGTGTGGTCCGGCGCGAATTATATCAAAGGCGGTTGGAAGCACATTTCCACCGACTGGTAATTCGGCGAATAAGAGCGTCGTCTTTCTTCGTGTGCGCTCGTCGCGCAGCTCGGCGTAGGGAACTACGCCTTCGCTTGGCGCTCCTCGGGCAGCCTCGAAATACTTAGCTCTGATCCGCCGACCGTTTTCTACGGAACGTTTGCATTTCAAACGATAACGCACTTTCCTTGTAGGGATCGGCGTCCTCGACGGTCCGTGATATGAGCCCACCAAACAACGCCCTATCCTCACAAAATCCTTAATACCTGTTGACGAAAATTGCAAACAGGTGTATAATGGTATTTGTAACCAAGCCCCGTAGGGGCTCACAATAAATCAAAGGAGATACAGCGATGAATGTATTAGCAATCGGTGCACATCCCGATGACATTGAGATCGCGTGCGCGGGTACGCTTGCAAAGTGCGTCAAGCGCGGTGACCACGTTGTGGTATGCCACGCAAGCACGGGCAACCTTGGCCACGTGATTATTCCGCCCGATGAACTCACCAAGATCCGTGCGGCAGAGGCCAAGAAAGCGGGCTCGCTTGCAGGTATCGAGGTGATTGGCGGCCTGTTCAACGATCTCGACATCTACGACAACAACAAGGAAGCAAGAGATCGTATCGTTGACGTCATCAAGTACGCACAGCCCGATTTCATCATTACCCACAATCCCGATGACTATATGCCCGACCACACGGCGGTTTCCCGCCTGGTGTTCGACGCAGCGTTCACCGCTACGCTCCCCAATTATAAGAGCAAGTACGAAACGCCCGCCAAGCTCGTGCCCATCTACTATATGGATACGCTTGCAAATGTGAACTTCAACCCCACCGAATTCGTGGACGTTTCCGAGGAGATCGACCTCAAGATCGAGATGCTCAACTGCCACGAGAGCCAGATCGTCTGGATGCGCGACCACGACGGCATCGACTTTGCCGACATGGTGCGTACTTGCAGCCGTTACCGCGGCTACCAGTGCGGCGCCGACTACGCCGAGGGCTTCCGTCAGTGCCAGGTATACCTCAAGGGCACGACCAAGCGCCTGCTTCCCTAAAATCTAATTTAAAGGAGATACATATTATGGATTTCATGACTACTGTCAAGGGCTCTCTGCTTGAGGGCTTCTATCCCCAGGGTTGGGATATGGCCAAGATCGACGCTTGCTGCGACAAGGGCGTCGCTCGCGAGGATTTCTGGAACGCTGGCTTCAACCCCGTTGAATGCAAGGACGTTGCAGACCTGAACGTTCTGATGGGCCACGAGATCGCTCTTCAGATCAAGAAGACCGGCGACGAGGGCAGAAAGCTTGCTATGATCCTTCCTGTTGGTCCTATGGGCATGTACAGATGGGCAGCTTACTTCCTCAACGAGTGGGACGTTGACTGCGCTCACGTGACCACCTTCAACATGGACGAGTGGGCTGACGGAGAGGGCAACACCCTTGACGCTTCCAACCCCGCTGCTTTCGAGTACTGCATGAAGGACGCATTCTTCAGCAAGATCAACAAGACCGTGCCCGAAGCACAGCGCAACTTCGCAACCAAGGCAAACCTCCCCACCTACGCAGGCAAGATCGCTGCGATCAAGGCTGAGGGTGGCAAGCTCGTGCTTGTGTACGGTATCGGCAGAATGTGCCACATCGCATTCTGGGAGCCCCAGTTCGGCGATGACTACGCTACGGTTGACGAGTGGAAGGCAGCTACGCACCGCATCGGCGCAAAGCTTCACCCCCTCACCATCGAGCAGAACGCAATCACCTCTTTCAAGAGCCGCACGACCATGGTTCCTTGCCGTGCAAACACCATCGGCCCCGGCCTGTTCTTGCAGGCTGACTACGCCATCGGCGGCGCTGACGGTATGCTTGGCCGCGGCCAGGGCTGGCAGGGCATGAGCTTCCTCACCACCCTCCACTACGGCCCCGATAAGAGCATTGCGTCCTCCTTTATCCCCACGCTCCCCGGCAGACTGTTCTACCTGTCTGAGCTGGCAGGCCCCTTGTGTCCTGATGTCAACTAATACGTAATATGCGTAACCAAAGCCCACGGCATTTGCCGTGGGCTTTTTTGCTGCACAATGCGTTTTTTTGCTTCACGAAAATCTGCGCGCGTACGCACTTGTGTATTGACTTTCGCGCGCGTATCGTTTATAATAAAAATTGACATATATTAGGAGGTTGGCTATGAGCGAACTCAAAAACAATCGAAAGGGCGTTGCCTTCGTTGGTAACATTCTGGTCGATACGGTAAAAATGATTCCCGTATATCCGCAGCCGGGCATGCTTGCACAGATTTCTGCCGTGCAAAACGCCGTAGGCGGTTGCGTGCCGAACACGGGCATTGACCTTGCGGTCATTGACCCCGATCTGCCTGTTTGGGCATACGGTATGGTAGGCAATGACGACGCGGGCAAATACGTAACGGGCGAAATGGCAAAGGTCGGCATCAACGTGGATGGCGTGATCGTGTCCAACGACCATGCAACCTCGTTCTCCGACGTCATGACCGTCGAGGGCACGGGTGCGCGCACGTTCTTCCATCACCCCGGCGCAAATGCCGCATTTTCCCCCGAGCAAGTGGACGTGGATGCGCTCCAGTGCCACATGCTGCACGCGGGATACATTCTTCTCTTGGACGAGTTTGATAAGCCCGATGCCGAGTATGGCACCGCCATGGCTCGCTTCCTTGCAAAGGCGCAAGAGAAGGGCATTAAGACGTCTTTCGACGTGGTGAGCGACTCTACCGGCCGCTTCGCAGAAAAGGTGCTGCCCGCCCTCAAATATTCCGATAACGCCATCATGAACGAGATCGAGTGCTGCGCCACCGCAGGTCTTCCCGCTCGTAATGAGCAGGGCAAGCTCATCGTCGCCAATATCGAGGCGGCTATGAAGCACCTCGCCTCTTTCGGCGTGACCGAGCGCGTGATCGTGCATTGCCCCGAATCCGGCTTCATGTACAACTGCAAGACCGGCGCGTTCACCATTGCCCCCTCCGTGGCGATCACCAAGGGCTATATCAAGGGCACCGTTGGTGCGGGTGACGCGTTCTGCGCAGGTTGCCTGTATGGTATCTATCACGATATGGCAGACAAGGAGTTGCTTGATTTCGCATCGGGCGCCGCTGTTTGCAACCTCGCCGCTGCCGACTCCGTGAGCGGTATGCGCGATGAGGACTACATCTTCAACCTGATCAACACGACAGGTCGCGAAACCCCTGAAATGGTTTAATTTTTGAAAGTGAGGATATAAAACATGCTTGTTACTTTGAATGAAGTTCTGAGAGACGCCAAGGCAAAGAAGTACGGCGTTGGCCTGTTCAACACCACCGACACCGATATGCTCCAGGCTGTGATCGAGGCAGCAGAGGAGACCAAGTCCCCCGTTGTGATCGGTACCGCTGAGGTTCTGCTCCCCTACGGTGAGCTGCAACTCATCGCGCCCTCCATCATTGCCGCCGCAAAGCGCGCAACCGTTCCTGTCGTTGTTCACTACGACCACGGCTTGACCTTCCCCCGTTGCATGGAGGCACTCAAGCTCGGCTTCTCCAGCATCATGTTCGACGGTTCCGCTGGTGATTACGACGTCAACGTTGCCAACACCGCTGAGATCGTCAAGATCTGCCACGGCTTTGGCGCATCCGTTGAGGGTGAGATCGGCCACGTTGGCATGGGCCTTTCGGGCGACAACGAAGCAACTGACGGCTACACCAAGGTTGAGGAGGCTTGCGACTACCTGGCAAAGACGGGTGTTGACGCACTCGCTGTTGCAATCGGTACCGCACACGGCCCCTACAAGAACAAGCCCAAGCTTGACCTTGTGCGCCTTTCTGAGATCGCAAACGCAACCGACGTTCCGCTCGTTCTTCACGGCGGTTCTGGCCTGACTGACGACGACTTCCGCAATGCCATTGCAAACGGCATCAGCAAGGTCAACATCTTCACCGATCTGCTCTTCGCAGGCGCTCGCGCTATGCAGCAGGGTATGGAGCAGAATCTTGACTACCTCACCATCCGCAATATGCGCAAGGATGAGATCAAGAAGGACGTTATCAAGAAGATGAATCTGTTCGGCTGCACCGGCCGCGCCTAATGGAAAAAATCGGCGTCTTTCTTCGTGTGCTCTCGTCGTGCAGTTCGACGTAGGTAACTACGCCTTCACTTGGCACTCCTCGGGCAGCCTCGAAATACTTGATTTTTTCTCATTAGGTATTCTACCGAAGATAGACAACAACAAAAGAGCAGACACCGCGGTGTCTGCTCTTTTTATTTATCCAAAATCGTGTCTGCTTCCGCAGTCGACATTCATGCTCTCAAAAAGGCAGACGATTTCTTCGATTTTTTCAAAACAGGTTTCATCATCTAATGTGTTATCTCGAAGAATTTCCCTTATGGCGCGCAAAGCTTTATAGCATTCCTTTTCAAGAAATTGCTCGCAATCAACGCTTAACGAGAGCACAAGCTCTGCCTTTTCACCTCTTAAAATAGAACCGAGCAGTTCGTGGCATAATTCCATGACAGAAGATCTCCTTTCGTATGGGGAATATATCCCCTTAATAAATAAGATTATAACCCCCATAATAATAAATGTCAATACGGAGGTTATAACAATGATTGTTTTTGATAAACTTTGGCGCACCATGAAGCAAAAAGGCATCAGCACGTATCGCCTTCGTGAGAATAGCGGGATTGATAGCAAGACGATTCGCCGATTGAAGGCAAACGAAAATATTGAGAGTAAAACGATAAGCAAACTTTGTGCAGCACTCGATTGTAAAGTCGAGGATATTATGGAGTATATTCCTGACAAAGAAGCATAACAAAAGAGCAGACACCGCGGTGTCTGCTCTTTTTATTATCTTTGTTCGCACAAACCTGTAGGGGCCGGCGTCCTCGTAAGGAGCGTAGCGACGGATTAGCGAGGCCGCAAAGCGGCAAGCGTCCGGTCCGTGCTTTGCTTGCACAAGCTTTCCGTCCGTTGCCTGGAACAGGTCAAAGACGTTTGAGCGTTTTGCGGGTGTGGGCGCTTTTAAAAGCGCCCACAAGTCGCGTCCCCTTATACTTTCAGCACGAATACGTACTTGCCGCCGTTCACGTGCTTCACGGTGCCGTCAGGCAGCGCGATTTCAGTTTGCACGCCGTCGGGCGTTGCGCACTCGATGCGGAGCATATCGTCGCGGTAGTACCACGCGCTCTCTACGCGGCCCGCGGGGGTATCCAGCGCGCACTGCGCGAAGCCGAGCACGCGAGAGGGCTTGGGTGCGATACGCACGCTTGCATAGCCGGGGGCGGCAGGGGTGACGCCACACGCCACGCCGTAGAGCCAATCGCAAACGGCGCCGTAGGAGTAGTGGTTAAAGGAGTTCATATCGGTGCTCCAGAACGTGCCGTCCTCTTTGAGACTATTCCAATGCTCCCAAATGGTGGTTGCGCCGTGATCCACGGAGTAGAGCCAAGAGGGGGATTTGGACTGCATCAAGAGGTCATACGCCACGTCGGTCTTGCCGTTCTCGGAGAGTGCGTGCAAGAGCAGGGGGGTACCCACAAAGCCCGTTGCCATGCAGCCGCCGTTCTTTTTGATGAGCTCGACAAGCATATCGGCAAGCATGGGGCGTTCCTCCTCACGGCACAGGCCAAAGGCGAGCATCAGCACAAGCGAGGTCTGCGTATTGGGGTGGTTGGGGTAGATATTGCCGTAGTCGGTGCCGGGCTTTTTAAAGGTCATCTCGACCTCGGCCTTCGGCACGCCGTCACTCGTGAAATACGCGCGGAATGCGTTGCACACATTTGCGTAGAGGGCGCGGTACGCGTCCACGTTCTCGCCAAGTGCTTCGCCCGCTTTGATCACAAGCGAGGTGGAGTAAGCGAAGTAAGCGGATGCGATCAGGTCATAGGAGGTGGTGTTGTGGTAGTAGTCGCCGCCCGCGTCCATT
>JAZNAM010000088.1:0-2144 GCA_045586515.1 Eubacteriales bacterium | reverse complement strand
ACTCCTTGGCACACAGAACGACATGGCTACGATCCGACTTGCCGTAGTATACGCGCTTCTCGTAAACGGAGCGGTCGTAGTGGTACTCGTGGCGCTCGTGGTTGTACTCCACGTCAGGTGCGGCAGTGATGATACCGCCGTTTGCCGCAGTTGCGGCAATGCTGCGCGCGTCCATGTGCGCAACGCCCGAAAGCTGACCCTCACCGGGCTTGGAGCCCTCGCGGTTGGGGAAGTTACGGGTGGTGTGACGCAGCGACAGACCGTTGTTGGCGGGCACGTCACCCGCACCGAAGCAGGGACCACAGAACGAGGGCTTGATCACCGCGCCGTTTGCCAGCAGATTGGCGGATACGCCGATGCGCGTGAGCTCCAGCGATACGGGGATGCTAGTGGGGTAAACAGAAAGCGAGAAGTAGCTGTTGCCAACGTCGCCCGTTGCAAGGATCGAGGATGCCTCGTCAATGCTGTCAAACATACCGCCGGCACAGCCCGCGATAATGCCCTGGTCCGCCATAACGGAGCCGTCGGGGCGCACCTTGGAAACAAGGTCGAGCTTTGCCTTGCTGCCAAACTTCTCAGCCGCCTCGCGCTCTACCTCTGCAAGCAGCTCGGCTGCGTGCTCGTTGAAGTAGTGGATCGTGTAGGCGCGGGAGGGGTGGAAGGGCAGGGCAATCATCGACTCCATCTTGGAAAGGTCGATCTCTACCATGCGGTCGTAGTATGCAACCTTGCCGGGGGTAAGGTGCTTATAATCAGCAGGTCTGCCGTGTGCGCGGTAGTGACGCTCAACGGTTTCGTCGGTTTCCCAGATGGAGGAAAGGCACGTGGTTTCCGTGGTCATGATGTCAATGTCGTTGCGGAAGTCCATGGGCAAGTGCTTCACGCCGGGGCCAACGAACTCCAACACGCGGTTTTTGAGGAAGCCGTTTGCAAAGGTCGCGCCGACAAGGGCGATTGCCACGTCGTGCGGGCCGATACCGCGACGGGGTTTGCCTGTCAGGTATACGAGCACCACCTCGGGGGTGGGAATGTCGTAGGTGTTACGGAGCAGCTGCTTCACAAGCTCAGGGCCGCCCTCACCCACTGCCATGGTGCCAAGCGCACCGTAACGGGTGTGGCTGTCGGAGCCAAGGATCATCGCGCCGCACTTTGCCATCTCCTCGCGTGCGAAGGAGTGAATGACGCTCTGATTGGCGGGCACGTAGATGCCGCCGTACTTCTTGGCGGCGGAAAGGCCGAACACGTGGTCGTCCTCGTTGATCGTACCGCCTACTGCGCAAAGCGAGTTGTGGCAGTTGGTCATGGCGTAGGGCATGAAAAATTCAGTGAGGCCGCTTGCGCGTGCCGTTTGAATGATGCCTACGTAGGTGATATCGTGAGAGAGCATCGCGTCAAAGCGAATGTTGAGCTTTTGCTCGTCGCCGGACACGTTGTGTGCCTGCAAGATAGAGTATGCAATGGTGTTTTTACGCGCCTCAGCAGGGGAGAGGTCAGCGTGGTCTACGGGCTTGCCGTCAACCAAATACATACCGTGGTCGGTAAGCTTTACCATGGGGTTGTTCCTCCTATATATACAATCGAAATAATTATATAATATAACGCGCGCAAAGTCAAGCGCGCCAACGCGTTTTTGTGAGGATAGGAGAGAAAACCGCCAAAAAAGGATAGATTTTGTAGACGATGACAAAAACGCACGTTCCTGTAAAATCGGCATCCGTCAAGCACTGCTTTGGGCGTTTTCTCCACCCGTTATGCCACTTTTTTGCTTTCTTTTGCAAATCCCTTGCAATTTTCATGGCGTTATGCTATACTACTCGTGTGCCTCCATAGTTAAATGGATATAACAAATCCCTCCTAAGGGGTGGGTATATCCGAGAAGATAGACCGAAACACTATCGGGATAGACTCAAACACCACAAGGATTTTGTGTCCTAAACCTGCAAAACGCAGTTTTGTACACCTTTTGTACACCCAAGCCAAAATCACAATTAAATAGCACGCCTCCATAGTTAAATGGATATAATAAACCCCTCCTAAGGGTTAGTTATGGGTTCGATTCCCGTTGGGGGTGCCACTCTCTTGAAAGGTAGTCGAAATGGCTACCTTTTTTCTTTGCCCTGCCGAGATTCCGCTACGGCTGCCGC
>JAZNAM010000087.1:0-77211 GCA_045586515.1 Eubacteriales bacterium | reverse complement strand
ATCATCCGCGCCGTCAACACCAAGGACGCAATGACCGCCACCATTGAGGAGATCCCCTACACTGTACTCCACAAGATCACCGCTCGCATCACGAGCGAGGTCGAGGGCATCAACCGCGTACTGTATGACCTCACGCCCAAGCCCACGGGCACGATTGAGTGGGAATAATGCCAAAAAATTTGCACGCCCCAAAAGGGGCGGGCTTTTTATGTTCTACTTGCAATTCCCTTTTTCGTATGATACAATGGAAGCAACAAAAGGAAAGCGAGGTGTACTTATGATTAAATACGATATTGAGGGCGGCAATCTGCCCGTTGTGATCTGCTATCCCACCGATGGCGAAACGCTCTGCACCCAGCGCGGCGCAATGAGCTGGATGAGCCCCAATATGGAGATGAACACCAACGTGGGTGGTGGCATCAAAAAGGTGTTTGGCAGAATGTTTTCGGGCGAATCCATTTTCATGAATGAGTATACCGCACGCGGCGGTGACGGCGTGATCGCCTTTGCCTCCAGCTTCCCCGGCTCCATCATGGCGCATCGCGTCACACCCGGCAACGGCATCATTGTACAAAAACGTGGTTTCCTTGCTATGGAGAAAGGGCTTGACCTTTCGGTCTACTTCCAAAAGAAGCTTCGCAAAGCCTTTTTCGGCGGCGAGGGCTTCATCATGCAGCGCATCACGGGTGACGGCATGGTCTTCATCGAAATCGACGGTTACTGCAAAGAATACGAGCTGGATGCCACACAAAGCATCGTACTGGACACCGGATACCTTGCCGCCATGAGCGAGAGTTGTACAATGGATATACAAGCGGTGAAGGGTGCCAAAAATGTATTCTTCGGTGGAGAAGGGTTATTCCACACCACCGTAAAAGGGCCTGGTAAAGTTTATGTGCAATCCATGCCCATCTCCAACACCGCGGCAGCACTTGCCCCCTACATCAAGATCGAACACGACAGCAATGAGAATAAAACAAGCGTTTCGTTCCCCTTCGGTGGCGGCAACGATATGAATATTCACTAACAAAAAAAGGAACGCCGCAAGGCGTTCCTTTTTTTAATAACGAAGCTTAGTCCTCAAACAGGAAGTTGTCAAGCTCGGTCTTCATCTGCTCGTAGATGCGAGTGAGAAGTGTGTCGAGCGAGCAATCCACCAGCACGTCATCAAAGCGAAGAAGAAGTCCGCCATCAATGGTAAGATGCTCCTTGGAGAGCACTACGCGTGCCGCCTTGTCAGGGCCGATGCGTCGCTCTGCCAAACGGCGACCGCCCTCTACCACTGCCTCGCCAAAGAGGTTGTAGTCATACTCATTCATCAACACCTCATAGCGCTCGGTTGGGATATAACCCTCTTCGCTTGCTTCGCGCACGCGCTCCTCACGATCCTGCTCGATAAGAGCAGAGCTGAGCAGTGCGATCATCAGCTCGCGGTACTTATTGTGCTGATAGTTGCAGAGCTTTTTCTTTGCGCCCGCAATGACCTGGCTTACAACCGCGCGACGTGCCTGCTCCAGGATCTCGTCGTGCGTCTTTTGCGCCTGCTCACGTGCTTCCTCTACCAGGCGCTGGCATTCTGCCACGCTGCTCTCGTAGATCTCGCGGCGTGTGGTCTCGGTGCGCTCCGCATAATCGGCGGCGATGCGCTTGCAATCCTCTTCTGCGTCAATCAGAATTTGGCTTGCACGCTCACGGCCCTCCTCGAGGATGCGTTCCGTAATTTTATCAAGTCCGATCATATCGTTATTACCTCATTAAAACGAATTGCTCTCTACGGGAGAAACATCCTCTGCAAAGCGTCCTTCGGGCGCAAGGGGACGGAACTCAGGGTTAGCATCGCGGTAGAACTTACCTGCAAAGTCAACGTATTTAAGACCGTTCAAACGAGCGGCACCAAACAGGACGTTAATCGCCTTGCACGCCAGATAACCGCCAAAGAAAGCAAGCAGCATCACCAGAAGCATCGCAAAGGGGAAGCTTGCAAACTGAGGCAGGAAGAAGCAAAGCAAGCCGAACAGTGCGCTTACTGCGCACAGCACAAAGGCGCGCGAGTAAGAGAAGAACATGCCAATGTAGCGAAGCATGCCCACAAGGCCCCAAACCGCGCCGAGCATCTTGCCCTTAAAGCCCTTCTCCTGCAAACCTTGCGTGAGCAAAATCGCAAGCAAGCTGGCGCCCAGTGCAATTACACCTGCAAGCCAGTAAAACATTACGGTGATCACGGAAAGCGAGAACACGAGGTAAGGTAGCTCGTCAAGCAGTGCTTTCTTCACCATCTTCTGACGAAGCAGAGAAATAATGGCAAGCACCTGACCAACCGCCACATGAAGCGTGCCGATGATCAACGTAAGCACAACGGGGACGGCAGGATTCTTGACAGGTTGGAACTTCTCCAAAACAGCAACAATGCTATCAGGCAGGAAGGTAAGCGGAGCGATTTTGCCAAAGAACACGCCTGGGCCAAAATACGAACCGAGCAACACACCGAACACCACCGAGAACAATCCACAACAGCCCATCACGAAGAAGAAGCGCTTGAGGAAATTCGGGATACGGCAGAAATGCATCACAAGGAATGCTCCAACAGCCATAATAAGACCATAGCCCGCATCAGGGAACATCAAGCCAAATGCAAGGCAGAACATAAGGGCGAGAATCAGCGTAGGCTCGAATTTGCCGTACACGGGATATGCGTACGTACCAAGCACGCGCTCGAAGGGCTGAATCACGCGAGGATTAGACAAGTGCATCGGGGGCTTGTCGCTGGTGAGGGGCTGCTCAAACTCGTAAGCAACTTCCATACGCTCCAGCACGCCGGTCACTCGCTCCTTCTCCTCTACAGGGCACCATGCAGACAAAACGGCACAGTTTGCGGTACTGCCGAGGTGATGCTTTTGCTTCTCGGCGAGAAGTTGCGTATGTGCAATATCCGAGAGGATCTCAACGTCGCGCACATGCTCTGCAAGCGTTGCCAGGCGACGCTCAAGGCGCGCAAGTTTCACTTCAAGCTCGGCACGCTCCTTGTCCGCCTGATCAAACAGCGTCTTGGCAGTTGCCTTGACACGAGGCAGTTTTACGGTCATAAAGCCGATCTTCGCAAGAGAACGCATGGTTGCTTCTCGTTCATCACGGTGCACCATGATCGCTACGTACAATCCCTTTACATCCTCGCTGATGATGCGTACCATCGCAGCGCGATCCGTAATCGTCTGTACTACGTTGGTGCGAGAAGTCTTGGCAGGAAATACACCAAGGATCAGAGAGGTCGTCGCATCGCCGTCGTAATCAAGAGGCTTCTCCCAACCAAGATAAGGCGTATACGTTTTCATCTCTGCAAGCTTGCCGTCGCGCTCATCGTTCAGCGCCTGCTTTTCGGCAATGATACGCTCCGCGTCGCTTACCACATTGTTGGCACGTTCCATACGGCCGTCGATGCGGAAATCGGCGTGCTTTACCTTGGGCAGTGCGCGGAAGAATTTGCGCTTGTGCGGCGCGTGTGCGTAAAGCGAAGGCAAAACAGCATCAATACGCTCTGCCTCTGCCATAGCTGCAGCAACATTTGCATGCTCACCATAGCTGGAAAGCTTGTTGGGCTCGCACGGCATGTCGATCAGATCGACACAGCGCAAGCGCATAAGACGCTCCAAAAGTGCGTCAACACGCTGATGCTGCACGATGATCGTCAGTTTTTCCATCTTGCTTACTGGCATTTTTCTACAATCCCCCAGACCATCAAATTAATGGCTCTCTCTACTTTTTTCTCGGCTCTTTCACGAACCTCAGCGGCTTCAGCTTCTGCGGCAATACGCTTTCTTTCCAGAAGCGCGGCAGTGCCAACCTTGATCTCGCTCAATCTTTCTTCGTATGTGGCCTTGATCTGATCAACGACCTCGGAAAGATGAGCAGCGGCGCTTTTTTCCATCTCGGATTTCATTTCAGCGGCGCGCTCCAACGATACGCGGCAAAGCACTTCAGCTTGTTCTTCGGCGGCAAGCACCTGCCCGATTGCTTCATGCGTCATGTTTTCACCGTCCTTAAAAATATTACTATGTCTATTGTAACATATATTCGCGCGCATTGCAAGTATAACTTTAAAAAAACAAGTGGAAATTGTAACATTTTATTGTTTTTTAGGTAAAAATTGCGCCTCCGCTCGAAAGCGGAGGCGCCTTTTTCATATCCTGCGCTTCGGAATACCGAACGCGCGGCGCAAAATCGGTGCCAGAAATCCCGGCGGCTTCATTAACACGATCTTCATGTAGCACACTCCTTCCTGCGGGACTCGCGTCCTGTTTTCATTGTATGCACCGCGCATCTGTTGCGCTCATAGCATAATAGCGAGGTGATACTATGTGTTCAATCAACGGCTATATTGACTTTGATGATCCGCGTTTCCCCGCAGAGGAGGCGATTTGCAAGGCGGGGCAAAGTCTCTCCAAGCGAGGTCCGGACGCAAGCGGCACTTTCTTTGCTCCGTCTGTCGGTTTTTACCACAACCGGTTGGCGGTAATGGATCCCGCGCGCGGGGCACAACCGATGCAACTGGAATATAAGGGTGCGCTCTATACCATCGTCTACAACGGCGAAATATACAACTGCACAGAGTTGCGCTATGAATTGCTGGCAAAGGGCGCAACTTTCCGCACGTCCTGCGATACCGAAATTGTGCTGTGGAGTTACATTTTGTTCGGCGAAGATTGCCCGCGTCATTTAAACGGCATCTTTGCCTTCGCCGTGCATGACCCTGTAAAAGAGCACGTATTCTTCGCGCGCGATCGGTTGGGGGTAAAACCATTTTTCTATGCCCGTATCGGCACTAAATTCTACTTTTCCTCTGAAATAAAGGGACTACTTGCGCACGACGAGATCGCCCCCGAAGTGTCAAGAGAAGGGCTTTGGCAACTCCTATACCTGACTCCCGTAACGCTCCCCGGCAGTGGCGTATTCAAACACATACACGAGCTCTTGCCCGCTCACGCCGCACGACTTTCCGCAAAAGGCTTTTTCACATGGCCTTACTGGCGTCTTGAGGCTGTCCCTTGCAAGGATGATCAGCAAACGGCGGCCGCCACGGTACGTGAGCTTTTCTGTGATGCGGTGCGCCGTCAACTTGGCAGCGACGTGCCGCTTGCCGTACTACTCTCCGGCGGATTAGATTCCTCTGCCATCACCGCTGTTGCGGCCAAGGCGCTTGACGAACGTGGGGAACGTCTTTCCACCTACTCCTTTGAATACGAAGGAAACCGTGAGCATTTTAAGGCAACACTTTTTCAACCGCAGGGCGACGATGCCTACGCCGCGCAACTTGCCGAAGAACTTGGCACGGATCACACGGTGCTCACCGCGCCCACCGAAGCGGTCGCAAGCGCGTTGCCTTTGGCAGTACGCGCACGTGATCTTCCGGGGCAAGCAGACATTGATTCTTCCCTGCTCTGGTTCTGCTCGCAGATCAAACAGCGCCACACCGTTCTTTTGTCGGGAGAGTGTTCCGACGAGATCTTCGGCGGCTACCCATGGTTTTACCGTCCAGAAATGCTTACGCGTGATTTCTTCCCATGGTTGCACGATCCAACCTCGCGCATTTCCCTTTTCGACAGTAAAATAACGCATGCTGACCAGGGGCTCGCCTATCTGCGCGAAGTGTGTCGGGAAAGTCGCGATGACTGTCCGGTTCTCGACGGAGAGTGTGCGGAGGATCGCACCGCGCGCATTGCCACTTGGCTTTCGACTCGCTATTTTATGACGAATCTGCTCGCGCGGAAGGATCGCATGAGCATGTACAGCGCCGTAGAGGTGCGCGTTCCCTTTGCCGATCACCGTATTTTGGAATACGTTTTCAATGTGCCATGGCGCATTAAGTATGGAAACGGTGTAGAAAAATCGCTCTTGCGTCACGCAATGAGAGACTATTTACCCGATCGCGTGCTCTGGCGAAAAAAGAGCCCGTATCCCAAAACGCACAACCCCGATTACGAGCGGCTCGTATACCTTATGCTAACACGGCGTTTGGAACGAACAGACGGTTTCTTGGCAAATTATCTTGATCGTCGTCGCCTTGACGAACTACTGCACGGCGAAAACAACACTTGGTTTGGGCAACTTATGGCGCGCCCACAACTACTGGCATGGCTGTGTCAGCTAGACGATTGGTTTGAGGAATATCACGTTATTCTTACAGATTAATTATAAAAACCGCTTATCCCACACCGTCGGGTGGGATAAGCGGTTTTGTTTCAAATTAAAGCACGCCCTCGGGGACAATCTCGTCACCCGTGAAAACGTAGCCAAGATCGCGAATCATTTTTTCCACGCGGTCATACGACATCCAGAAACTACCCTCGCCACCCATGGTAACGAAGCATTTCATATCGTTGCCGTAATCATAGAAACGGAAGACTCTGGTGACAACCTCCCCGCTGCCGTCCGGATTTGTGGTGTAAACCAAACGCACCTCAAAAACAGGAGTTGCCGTTCCATTTCGGAATGTTTCTTGTTGCTCAGCACTACATTCCTCTTCGGAAACCATGCCGCCAAGAGAAGAATACAGTAACATACGGTAATAGTTCTTCACGCGATCCGTATCTACCGGCACACCATTCGCGTGCACGGTCATCAGATTTGTGGGAGGCATAGTCTGACTGGAATTGGGCGTCCAGCCTTCGATAGACGCGCTGTTGTTGAACTGGAATACCGTTTCGGCGCGATCTAAGCCTGCCACACTCGCGTAACCGGGCACCGTGCAAATCATCTTCTGCAGATATGCAATCCCCGCGCCGCTAAAGATATCCTTCTCCACCCAGTCAATATCCGTCCATTCCAAATACTCCATGTGGGAACGAGACACTTCGACGATCATCTGGAACGCTTCGTTATAGACGTAATACGTGCCATCTGCGGACAGATTGCTAATCCAGATGCGCTGGAAGGCAGAATTCTTCACCTCATACGTCGAGGCATCACGCTCAAGATTGGCAACGTATTCGATGCAAAATGAAATGCCATAATTGCGTAGGAAAGTAAAGACCGCTCCATCCGCCTCCTCATCCTTGAAGATGCGCACGACGCGTTCCCCCTCCATATCCATCAAATTTTGCAGGCAGTCGTCCACGTTGAAGGAGTTGATGCTATAGTCCTCGTATTTGCCAACGCCAACATAAGGACGCGAGCTGTACAGCGTACCAATGCGAAGCTCTATGGGCTGGTAAGTGAAGCCAATCACGCTGGTAAGCAGTTGCTTCGTAATTTGCTCGGGCGTAAGTGTCTCCAGCATTTCGTCCGAGATTTCGCCCACGCGGTTAATGGAAAAATTGCTCACATCGAAGTAAGTGTTAGAGGACATCGGGAACACCACAAGCGGCTTCACGTACTCCTCTACGCCTGCAAAAAGAACGGTAGAAAGCGGATAGCTGTATGTGGTTTTCTCGGTTTCCTTTAGGACATACACCTCCGTGCGATCTGCGTGGCGAGCATAGTATCCCGTGCCGGAGGGCACCTTGTCACCAATAATGACTTTGTTGATATTGCCCTTTTTATCGGTTATTTCGTAATAAACCTTAGCGTCGTTTGGATCATCGGGAAGTCCATATTCAGCATAGCCATTCTCGCGGAAGCCTTGATATTTGTCGTAGCCATTCTCGTCACGCGTATCCTCGCTCGGATCAAACATTTGAATATTCAAACGCATATACGTGTTCGTATAGCCGGTTGCCACGACAAGTGAAGAGAACATCTCCTCATCACAATCGTATCCCTCGTAATCAAGGATCTTGAAATCATTTGTTTCCTTGTCGTAGCAAAGCGTGAAATCCCCCTTCTCGTTCACAACATGAATGGAGCTGATTTCACTACGCTGAAGATAGGGATATATCAGTACGTCAAACGCACCCGTATACGATTTGAATTCCAAATCCTCGCCATTTGCGGGAATAACGGAAGCAACAACACTGTGATTGCCTGTTTCGGGGTCAACCATGAGCAGCGTGCCGTAATTGGTAATATAGTAGTCACCCTCGTCATTCATGCGCACAAGCGCGCCATTCTCATCAAGAAGAACGTACACGCCGTCACGCTGCTTGATATAATACTTGCCGCCATCATAATCAGCAAAAAGCGTACGTGAGGTAAAATAATACACCACGGAAAACGCAACGGCAAGCAATACCACAACAGACAGTGCGATGATCACAGCCGTTGCTGTCCGCTTAAAAGACGAACGGCGACGGCGACGCGGGGACTTTGGTACTGCTACGGGCCCCGTCATGAGAATCTTCTCCTAATAATCACCACAGTGCCCGCAGCAAGAATCACAATAGTGGGAACAAGCGTGAGCACCACAGTGTAAACGTTGGCCTCCACGGCGGTCACGTTACTGATCTCGGTGTCGTTAAAATACTTGGTATCAATGGAAACGGCAACAGTATCACGCCCAAGCATGCTCGTTGCGTAAGAAAGCGCCGTATAGTTGCCGTAACCGGAATTTTGCGTTGCAGCCGCGAAATCCGTCGAGGAGCAAGCAAGCACGTAGGAGCACACATCGTTCGTCTGAGTCTCATACGCAAGTTTCATATAGGAAAAGGGCTTGTCAGCATTCACGTTCAGCCCTAGCTCCTCCAACTGCTTATCACTAAGCTTGCTACCACCCACCTCGGCGGTTGCGGTATTGGACGATGTGAACACGTCTACCACGACGCGCGTCCTGCCGTTTTGGAAGCTATTGGCCTGCCAGAAACCGTTATCATTATACTGAGGGGTAAACGTAGGCGCTGTACGCATGACTGCCGCATATGGGAAGAGCACAGACTTCGGATTGCTCGTATTCCACAAGGGCTTGGTCATGCTTGCGCCAAGACCACCCTCGGTTACATAATCACCAACAGTGGTAAGACCGTTCACGTCAAAGGACTGTGCGTTATCGCGCACGAGCAGTGCAGAGTTTTCATTTGCGGAATCACGTGCAATGCTAATGCCCCAGCTCTCAAGGAACGTTTCAAAATTCCGCTGGTAAGGCGTGGCATTGTCAAAGAATACCATAAGGGACTTCTGATCCGAGAGAAACTGCTCCAACTTCTTGATCTCATCGGTGGTATACTGATCATCCTTGCCGGAGAAATCGTTTTGAGGGTCAACAACCACGACAAAGCGGCATCCCTCGGGAATTTCCTCTGTCGAAAGATCGATATCTGCAATCAAACAGCCGGCCTCTTCCATCACCTGCTTGATATACTGCACGTTGGGATTGTCAAGCTCGCCATGGTTTGCCGTAAAGCACGCAATGGGCTGATCGGTTTTGGTGACGGCTAAAATACCCGAAACGAAGGTTTGCTCACCGCGATAGCCGGTCACGTTGCCCGACTCGTCGCTTACATACATAGATTCAAGTGAGTACACACGATACTCCGTACCGCTTTGCAGGATAATCGTCTGCGAATTGATGTCAAGGCTAGTGCTTTGTTGTGCGCCTGCTACAGCAGAAGGATTCGTGTATACGTCAACGTACTTGACCTTGATATTGTCGAATTTCTTGCTCATTTCAAGCGCCGTGCGGTAAGGATAGCGCTGTGTTTCATTGCTATCCAACACATCCGCCTCAGCACAGAAGGTGATAGTCACCTCAGCACTCTTATCCATGGTGTCCAACAGCTCAACAGCTGAATCGGAGAGCGTGAACATGCGATTGGGCGTCATATCAATAAACCATAGGAACTTGTTAGAAAGAGCCGTAAAGATTGCATTGACAAGGATCACCGCGGCAATGATCACCGCAACAAGCGCCACGGAAATGCTGCCATAGCGGAACTTTTTGCTTTGGAAAATATTTTTCATTTCAGCACCTCCCTATCATCCCCAACGGCGCTTCTCGTAAACGCGCACCGTAAGGAAGAGGAACACACCCGCAAGGGACACGTAGTACAGCAATGCGGAGAAATCAAAAATACCGAAGGCAAACAGGTCAAAACGACTAATCACAGACACCCAGTCAAGTACTGCACGAAGGGGAGCCCAACCGATATACTGATTGAACACGCCGACAAGCAGCATGAATGCGATGGCCGCCACCGTAATCACAGAGGCAGAAAGCTGGCTTTCGGTAAGAGAGGAAACGAACAGACCGAGCGCAATAAACGCCGCGCCGATCAGGATCACGCCAATCAGGCAACCAACGATCTCCGCACCAACGGGGCCGATGTGCGAACCCGTGGCAGTCGTCTGGCTCTTTTCCTCAATCGCATACGACACCAGTGGAAAGAAGTTGATGCAGGACACCAGGATGGTGGACACGAAAAGTGTAAACGCCGCGAAATACTTGCCCAGCACCATGCCCGTGATCGAAATGGGGGTGGTCATGAGCAGCTGCTCGGTGCGCGTTTTTCTCTCTTCCGCAAAGGAACGCATCGTAAGAAGTGGGATCAGAATAATAAAGGTGAAAAGCAGATACTGGAAGTAGTCGCTCGTATCATAGCTCGCCTGTTGCAATGTCGTCATACAGCAGATCAGTGCAGAAACGGCAAGAAAAATACCCGTGTACACGTACCCGACGGGGTTGATAAAGTACGAATACAGCTCTTTTTTAAAAACAGCAAACATCTCGTGTTATCTCCTTCCGTCATTCATCTTTCCCGTCGTACGGGGCAATATTTTTTTGTTGCTCGGCAGTGGATTCAAGGATCGCCTTGGCTATATCCGCTTCCACATCGCGTCCCGTGCGTGCGCCACGACGGCTACCCTTGGCAACACTTCTCAAAGGTGCGTCGGCAGTATCTACAAGAGATACGAAAATATCCTCCAGGCTCATACCAAGTGCTTCCATGCCAATCATCGTCCAACCACGCTCAGCAAACACATGGAACAGTGACTTACGAATATCCAGTCCACCCGCTCCCTCTACCATATAGGTGTATGCATCGCCGTCGCGGGCATCAAGCAACTCTGCGCATGCCACATCCGGACGAGAGCGAAGGGTGCTTAACACCTCACGTTGCGGGCCGCACACCTTGATGCGATAGCGGCGGTTACCCTCAACGGCGCGATTGATATTTTCGGTCAGCTCATCCGCGACGATCTTGCCTTTGTTCATAATAATGATACGGTCGCAAACTGCTTGCACCTCTTGCAACACGTGAGTCGAAAGAATCACCGTATGGTCCTTGCCAAGCGAACGAATAAGGTTACGGATCTCGATGATCTGCTTAGGGTCAAGGCCAACGGTAGGCTCGTCAAAAATAATCACGGGCGGATTGCCAATGAGCGCCTGCGCGATACCAACGCGTTGGCGATAGCCCTTGGAGAGATTGCGGATCACGCGGCGTTTTACGTCCGCGATCTTGACCACCTCACACACCTCGTTGATGTGCGCGGTGCGATTAAAATTACAGCCCTTTAGGTTGTAAACAAAGACGAGGTATTCCTCTACCGTCATATCTAAATACAGAGGGGGCTGCTCAGGCAAATAACCGATGCGACTCTTCACTGCCATCGGCTCGTTGAGCACGTTCAGCCCGTCTACGGTGACGCGACCCGCCGTGCAGGAGAGATAACCCGTGAGAATATTCATCGTGGTGCTCTTGCCGGCGCCGTTAGGTCCAAGCAATCCCACGACCTCGCCGCGCGCGATCTCAAAGCTCACATCGTCCAGCGCACAGTTCGAACCGTAGTTTTTGACCAGATGCTCGATCTTAATCATGTGGATTCGTCCTTTCCCGTTTTCATTGCGATGAAAACACAAATATAGATGGTAGTATTATATCATATATTTGTAGAATAATCAATATTTTTTATAGCGGCGAAGTGGTTTGAATGTGATTTTTTAATGAATTTTTGGAGAAAAACGCAAAAAGCCCCACCATTTGGTGGGGCTTTTTGTATGGCGCGGCTTGGGGGACTCGAACCCTCGACCTACTGGTTCGTAGCCAGGCACTCTATCCAACTGAGCTAAAGCCGCATGTCGCCTTTCGGCGTACCTACATATAATAGCACAAGGCATTTTGTTTGTCAAGAGGTTTTTTTAATTTTTTCAAAAAACTCTTTTCCCTCTTTGCAACACACTGAAAATGTGGTAGAATAATGTTACCGAAACGCGAGGGGGGGGATAATTGTGTCTATAACGAACTGCGAAAGCTGTGAATTTTACGACTGGGATGAAGAAATGGATGCAAATGTGTGCACGATGCGGTTGGACGAAGACGAAATGTATCGCTTTTTGCAAGGGCGCAATCAGTCTTGTCCCTACTATCGCTACTACGACGAATATAAAAGCGTCCATAAGCAAATATAAAAAGCCCCCATATGGGGGCTTTTTGTTATTCCAGTATCGCAATCGCTCTCGCGGGTGCACCATCCGCATTCGCATATTTAAGTGGCAAGCAGGCAAACCGAAAAATCCCTTTGCCAATACAGCGGTCTAAGTTGGTTAGATTTTCCACGTTAATCACATCCCCCGAAGAAAGGAAGCGCTTATGGCGCCAAAGCGCCTCGCCACTCATGGGGTCCATGCTCATCGTGTCCGAACCAATTCCCTTGTAACTGCCGCGTATCACAAAGTCAAGCGCTTCACCATCAAGGCATGGGAAACCGCTAAAATACGCACCGTCTCCCCACTTTTTATCATATCCCGTGCAAAAAAGCAAGAAGTCCGCGCGGCGCAAATCCTCGCCATATGCTTGTAGCAACGCGATGTCAATGGCGGCATTTTCGGGCAGCATGCGACAATCGATCACCAGTGCATTTCCCACGAACTGTTCTGCGTCAAACGCATCCAATTCCCTACCTGCGTCAAACAAATGCGCAGGTGCATCCATGTGCGTGCCCACGTGACTGAATATAGAAAGATGTGTTTCGCGAAAGCCATCCTTTTCCAATGTGCACGCCGGATGCAATGTGGGCTCTTCCGTTCCGGGATATACCATCATCCCTTCTTTTACTGTATGTGTCAGATCGACCACTCTCATGCGCTCACCTCCTATTTTCTTCATTATATCACATTACGCTTCCTTTGTAAATACAAAAAGCCACCAAACGGGTGGCTTTTTCTGCTATTGCGAGGAAATTACGCTTCCCAAATATGCTTTGTTGCCTTATAGGTTAAATCGATGAATTCATCCATAAGATGCAACGGCATGTTCCCATGAGAATACTCCACGCTGATGACCCCATCGTAGCCAATCTCTCGGAACACCTCTACGTTGGCATTCCAATCAATCGTGCCAGTAAGCGGGATCTGGTGTGAATCTCTGCCTGTATTGTCATGGAAATGCGTGCACTGAATGAGCGATCCGAACGTTCTCGCATACATGGGAGCTTGCTTTTTAAACGCCACGTTTGCGTGGCCGAAATCCCAGCAACACACTGCGCTCTCGCTCTCAAAGGAGCGAATCAAGGCGAGCAAATCTTCTGCCTTTGCCGAAAAACGAGGGCGATCCCAATCCTCGAACACCGTTTCGAATGCAACCTTGTAACCATTTCTTGCCGCGCGCTCTACGTAGGGTAAAAATAGTGCGTGATTATAGGCAAGTGCCGCTTCGGCACAGTACGTCAAGTTTTCAAAATCAAACTCGTCACCGTGCACGACCATGAATTGCGCCCCCAAACGCTCCGTTGCCTCGGCACATTGATCAAGGTAGAACTTATGGTCATTGCTGTACTTGCCGTAGCGATTGAAAGGTGCGTGCGTCTGGTGAACCGTAAGTCCATGTTCTTTAAAAAGGCGCTCCACTTCGGGCAATCTGTTCTTCCACCCCGCCATTTGAGAAGGCGTGTAATCAAGCTTGGTAAAACCAGCCTTTGCGATAAAGCGCACGGCGTTTTCAAGCCCGATACGTGGTTCAAAAAAATCTGCGTTGATGCCGTATTCCATACAAACACACTCCTTTGCGCGGGATGCTTTGCTTCATTATAGCACGCCGCACACGAAAAAGCAATAGAGGCGCCCTAAAACGCAAGGATCGTCACAAAGGGTAGGCCAAAAAAAGAGGGACGCAAATTGCGTCCCTCTTTTTTGGCCTACCCGAAAGGATTCGAACCTTCGACCTGCAGAGTCGGAGTCTGCCGCGCTATCCAGCTGTGCCACGGGTAGATTCTTCCATATTATAGCATAGCGGTGTGTGCTTTGCAAGTTTTTTGCACAAAAATATTTCGACACCGTCGTTTGCCTTACAGTATAAGCAACACGTTTGTGCGGCATACTGAATAAACACAGCTTTTTAAATTCAAGTTTTTTCCAAAAAGCCCTTGACAAGGCATTTCCCTTCTGCTATAATATCATCTGTTCTAATATTGCGGCATCGCCAAGCGGTAAGGCAACGGACTCTGACTCCGTCATTCCCTAGGTTCGAATCCTAGTGCCGCAGCCAACAAGAAAAGCCACCCAACCGGGTGGCTTTTCTTTTTGGCTGCGGCACTAACGCTTTGAAACGTTGCTACGCAACGCAAAGCGTTGTGGAGCTAGGTTCGCATTTTGCAAGTAAGGCGATGGGAGCTTGCTCACAAGAGCCGCGAGCCAAAATCTTCGCACAAAGTGTGAATACCCTAGTGCCGCGCCACCCAACCGGTTGGCTTTTTTGTTTGGTCGCGACACCTTTGCCAAAAATGACTGATTTTGCCTGTCACTTGCCAAAAAAGACATTGAACAAGGACGCCGTTTATGTTACAATGAAAAAAATGGTGCATGGCGCGCCGCTCTGTAAGGGAGGGACTTTTCATGAAAGTCTATTTTGAAAACGCTGACGCTCTGCGCGAGGGCATTGCGCTGGTTGCTGAGGATTTGAATCTCACGCTTTGTGCCAAGGCATACGCCGAGCTCACTGTGTCTGTTATTGAATCTCATGAGCGCATTGTCGAAGTCGTGCTCGACGGCACAACCGCAAGCATCACCTATGGTGACGGCAAAGCTCGCTTTTTCCGTGGCCTCGCTATGCTTGTATACGCGGTGCGAAACGGTGAAACAAACAAAAAAATCGTAGAGCGTCCTCTTTTCAAAACAAACGGCACGATGGCAGACATGTCGCGCAACCCTGTTATGAACGTCGCCACTGTCAAAACCATGCTGCGCAAAATGGCGCTCATGGGTTTGAACACTTACATGCTCTATACCGAAGATACCTACGAACTCAACAATCACCCATATTTTGGTTATATGCGTGGCCGTTACACAAAAGCGGAACTAAAAGAATTGGACGCATACGGCATCAAACTCGGCATCGAGCTCATTCCCTGCGTACAAACACTTGGCCATCTCGCTACACATCTACGCTGGGCGGCAGCGGGTTCTTACCGCGATACGGCTAGCGTTATGTTAGTGGGTGCGGACGCGACCTATGAACTCATTGAAGATATTCTCAGCACTGTAAGTGAGTGCTTTACCACTCGACGCATTCATGTGGGCATGGATGAAACGCACGACATAGGCACGGGGGCTTATTTAAAAAAATACGGCTACAAAGATGGCGTGGACATCTATCTGGAACATCTCGCAAAAGTCATCAAAATGTGCGAAGCACATGGGCTGAAGCCCATGATGTGGAGCGACATGTTTTTCCGCCTCGCAGGCAGAAAACTGCCCAAATACTCCGATTACTCCCTTGATGTTGAATTTGATAATGAGCTGATCGAAAAGATTCAAAATAGTTCCAAGGGCATTCAACAAGTCTTTTGGGACTACTATCGCTCCAACGAGGAATTCTACGCCGTCAACCTGGAAAAACACGAAATGCTGTTCGGCGACGACGTGCTGTTTGCAGGCGGCGTATGGACGTGGAGCGGCCATTGCCCCCTTTACACCCGTTCCATTAAGAATACCGTGCCGGCACTTGACGCTTGTCGCCAAAAACGCGTCCAAGAAATTTTTGCCACCATGTGGAACAACGGTTCCGAGGGTACGCTGATCCTCGGCATGCTGGGGCTTGCATGGTACGCCGACTACGACTACAAGGGGCGCTTCGATGAAGAGAGCGCTAAGGAATGTTTCGCGTTTGGCTGTGGTGCCAATTACGACGAGATCAAGCTGTGCGAGCGTCCCGAAACCCTGGTGGTCATCAATGAAAAGCCCGTCAGTGTGACACGCGCGATGCTTTACAATGATCCTCTGGTGGGCATTATTGACAAGCACTTGGAAGGGCTTGATACACAGCGTCATTTCGCAACAGTCACAGCAGAGCTTGAACACGCAAAAAGCGATAAAGGATTGTTTGCCCCCGCCTTTGAAATTGTACGTGCCATCAGCGCCCTGCTGTATCACAAGGCAGATTTTGGCGTTCGTCTTACCGCCGCGTACAAGAACGGCGACAAAGAAACTCTTGCGGCAATGCTTGCTGAGTGTGATGTAATCCTTGCACGTCTTGCTGATCTGCGCGAGGCGCATCGCAACTCCTGGTTTACCTACAACAACCCCTTCGGTTGGGAATCACATGATTTGCGTTACGGCGGTCTCGCGGCGCGTTTTGACACCGTCAAGCTCCGTCTTGATGCCTACCTCAACGGAGAGATCGACCGCATAGAAGAGTTGGAAGAGGTGCGTTTACGCTACGACGGAGATACCGAGGACGCCCCCAAGATTGATCAGCGCTTCCTATGGATGAACTATCATACAATTGCCAAAATCGGCATATAATCTCTCAAAAAGGGGCCTGAGCGCCCCTTTTTTTATCCTCGTGCGCGTGCGCGCGTATTGGTCAAAACAGGCAAAGTGTCGCACTCGCCACTCCCTTGCATTGACAAATCGACCGCTTTCGATTATAATGTAGAATTGTATAAGCGCGGTCAAAGACTCGCTTTATAAACCGATACTCATCCTAACACTAAAAGGACGGACTATACATGGAAACAAAAATACTGGACGGCGACACATTTAAGCGAATGCTTGAAGGCGGCGCCGAGGAAATTCACGCGCAGGTCGAGGAGATCAACGAACTCAACGTTTTCCCTGTACCTGACGGTGATACCGGCACCAATATGATGAAAACGATGGAAAGCGGCATCGCTAAGATCCCCGACACACACGACGCATCGGTCGGCGAAGTTGCTACCGCCTTTGCAAAGGGCACGTTGCTCGGCGCTCGCGGCAACTCGGGCGTTATTCTTTCCCAATTTCTCGCAGGCGTAGGTGAAGCGCTCTCCGATAAGGAAACAGTCACTGCGCAAGAGTTTGCCGACGCTTATCTGGACGGTGTAAAGCGTGCATATGCTGCCGTTTCCAAACCCGTAGAAGGGACGATCCTCACAGTGTTCCGCGAAAGTGCAGAATACGTGAAACGCAAGCTGGACGAAAACAGCACTGTGGAAGACGTGCTTCGCCTCAACATCAAGGAAGCAAAGCGCTCGCTGGAGCGCACCAAGGAAATTCTGCCCGTGCTTGCTGAAGCCGATGTGGTCGATAGCGGCGGCGCAGGCTACCTTTGCATCGCAACAGGCATGTATGAGGCGCTGATCGGTAAAGCGCGTGCTTACGAGAAGATATCCTCGAATGAAAAGCCCGCCCCCGAGGTAAATTATGATTTGTTTACCACGGACAGCGCACTTGACTTCGGCTATTGTACAGAGTGCCTGGTGCGCCTGATGCGTGCGAAAGGAGATCCCGAAGCGTTCGATCTCGCCGCTTTTACTGCCGCGCTAGAGACTGCTGATTGCAACTCCATCGTTGCATTGCGGGATGGTGACGTGTTAAAAGTGCACGCGCACACCGTTACTCCCAGTGTGATCCTTACGCTTTGCCAACAACATGGCGAGTTCCTTAACATTAAAATCGAAAACATGTCGCTTCAACACTCGGAAAAGGCAGTGGCAGAGCAAAAACCGAAAAAAATGCCCCACAAACACTACGGCGTGGTGGCGGTTGCCAACGGCGAGGGCATGTCTGCTCTGTTCGCAGGGCTTGGTGCCGATGTCGTGATCGACGGCGGTCAAACGGACAATCCCTCTACCGAGGATTTCATCAACGCGTTTGCGGCACTTGACGTGGATCATATCTTCGTTCTGCCCAACAACGGCAACATCCTGCTCACCGCCGGTCAAGCGGCAGAACTTTGGGAAAAGGAGAACGTCACCGTTGTCCCCACCAAAACGTTACCTCAGGGATACGCCGCACTTTCCGTATTTAATGCTTCCGTCACGGACCCCGAGGAACAGCTCTCTGATATGATCGATGCCAAAAGCGCCGTGGTATCAGGAGAAGTTACCGTAGCCATTCGCGACGCATCCATTGGCGGCGTACAGGTCAAAGAAGGCGAGTCCATCGGCATTCTTGACGGCACGCTTGTCTGCGCTTGCCCCTCGGTGCCCGAAGCGTTGTGCGAAATGATTGAAAAGATTGAAGACGCAGAGGATCGCGAGATCTTAACCTTGTTCGTCGGAAAAGATGCCGACGAGGAAGAATCCGCTACAATCGCAGAAATGATCGAGGAACGATTCGACTGGCTCACGGTGGAAACCGTAATCGGCGGCCAGCGCGTTTACCGCTACCTTATTGCAGTAGAGTAACAAAAAGGAGAATATTATGGCAAAGATCAAGGTGGTCTGCACTTCGACGGGTTGTATCGAATACGCCCCCGAACGGTACAAAAAATACGACATTGACTTCATTCACATTCTCGTGCATTTTAAGGGGAAGGAGTACAAGGACGGTCTCGACCTCGACCCTGTAAAATTCTACAAGGAGCTTGAAGCACTAGAGGACCCTAAGAACAACCTGCCGCGCACTGCGATTCCTTACCGAGAGGACGTCGTCGCTTGTATTGAGCGCGCTATTGCGAACGGCTATGACGAGATGATCGTTATCGCGCTCAGCTCTTATCTGGGCGGCACGTATAACTTTATCCGACTGGTCGCCGCAGACTATCAGGACAAGATCAAGATTCATGTGGTAGACGCCAAAATCACAAGCTTTGGCGAGGGTCTGCTCGCCGTTCAGGCGGCGGAACTTGCCGCCAAAGGCGCAGATAGTGACTGCATTTTAAAGGAACTTGCCTGGAGCATCAACCACCAAGAGCTGTTTGGTGTGGACGCCAAGCTGGATTACCTAATCTATAATGGCCGCCTCAAGGGTGGCAAGGCTCTTATGGGCAAGATGCTCAACATCTGCCCTATCGTACATTTCAACAAGGAGGGTGAGTTGTGTGCGCTGCAAAGCGTACGCACGCCCAAGAAAGCGTTAATACGCACCTGTGAGATCCTCAAGGAGGTCATCGGTGATCGCGATCCCGCTGACTACATTCTTTTCCACGTGTATACGGGCCCCTCGCTTCTTGAGGAGCTCAAGGAAATTGAAAAGAGATTCGATATCCAAACCAATCACGAGCCCGTGATCTTCTCTCCCGTTGCAGGCGCTCACAACGGCCCCTGGACGGCGGGCTACGGGCTGCTCTTCATCCGACGCGAGGACGAACCTCTCGAATAAAACTCTACCCGTTTGCGCGCTAAATGCGCGCAAACGGGAATTTTTGTGCGCGCCTATTTTTAGAGCAAGGCGCAACACACTCTTGATATCACAAGCAAAAGGAAGATACTATGACGCTCATCGCCAACGGCGTGGGGCTCGTTGCCGTGGTGCTCTTTGTTTCCAGTTATCAAATGAAGCGGAGAAGCAGCATCATCGTGTGTAACGCGATCTCTCGCGCACTCTACATTCTGCAATACGTTCTGCTCGGCGCCTTCTCGGGGGCAGCGCTTGATGTGATCGGGCTGATTTCTTCGGTATTGGCAACACGCAAGGATTCGCCACTGATACGAAAGTTGCGCGTACCGGTCCTAATTCTTATCAACGCTGCTATGCTTGCCGTCAACGTATTGCTCTACGAAAGCGCGTGGGACGTCCTTCCCTTCATCGGCGTGCTACTGCACACCACCGCTTTCTGGCTGACGAACGAGAAAAAGATCCGCGCGCTCTCCATTCTCGGCTCTCCCTTCTGGTTTGCCTATAACGCACACGCCATGGCGTTGGGTTCTGCCGCGGGTGATGTTTTTACCATCATTTCCATCGGAATCGCCATTTTGCGTTACGACATCCTCAAAAAAAGAAAAGACCCACCCTAATCTTTCCTCAAAAAAGCCGAGCTTGCTCGGCTTTTTTTATTATTTGCACTTGACACGCATGCACGCGAGAGGTATAATGGAGCGGTATGACCGTAACGCGCATATAATAATATGAACAAGTTGAGGAATCATCATGCAATTTTTAATCACCGTTTCCGTCGCCATGTTAGCAGGACTTCTTATGTCGCGCCTCGCCAAGCTATTAAAACTCCCGGCCGTCACCGCCTATCTCGTGGCAGGTCTTGTGGTCGGCCCTTTCCTACTGGGCGCGATTGACATCTCCGCCCTCGGACTCCCGGGCGTGAGCACGCTTGGCTTTAGCCGTCTTGATTTTGCGCTTGACGGTGGTGAGATCAACCCCGCCTTTGAAATGATCTCCAAGGTCGCGCTTGGCTTCATTGCCTTTGCAATCGGCAACGAATTCCGTCTCTCGGAGTTAAAGCACATCGGCAAGCAGGCAACCGTCATTGGCATTGTGCAGGCGCTCGCTGCCGCCGTGCTCGTTGACGCAGCACTCGTCGCGCTCTCCTTCACGGGCATCATCTCCATTCCCGTGGCACTCATTCTCGGTGCGATCGCCACCGCAACAGCTCCCGCCGCCACGCTGATGGTCGTGCGCCAGTACAAGGCCAAGGGCAAGCTCACCTCTCTCCTGCTCCCCATCGTGGCACTTGACGACGCGGTAGGTCTTGTCGTGTTCTCGGTATCTTTCGGCATTGCCAAGGCGATTGAGATCGGCGAGGTCAGCATCATCTCTATGGTGGTCAATCCCTTGCTTGAGGTCGTGCTATCGCTCGGTCTCGGCTTTATCATGGGTCTGCTGTTCACCCTTTGCGAGCGCTTCTTCCATTCGGGCTCAAAACGCATGTCCATCTCCATCACCTTCGTACTGCTCACTGTTGCACTCTCTATGCTCCACTTTGAGGTGGGCGAAGTGCAGATCGGTTTCTCCTCTCTGCTCGTTTGCATGATGCTGGGCACGGTATTTTGCAACATGTGCGATTTCTCGGCAGATATTATGGATCGCGCCGATAAGTGGACGGCACCTCTTTTCGTGCTGTTTTTCGTTCTCAGCGGCGCAGAGCTGAACCTCGATATTCTGAAGGATCCGTTGGTTCTTCTCATCGGTGCAGTTTACATCCTCACCCGTGCCTTGGGTAAATATTTCGGCTCAATGGGCTCCGCAAAGCTCGTAGGCTGCGACAAAAACATCTGCAACTACCTGGGCATCACCCTTCTTCCCCAAGCCGGCGTGGCACTTGGCATGTCCACCATCGTCCAGCGCTCCGGTGCACTTTCCGTAGCAAACGGCAATCTCGTGCGCAACATTGTGCTGTTCTCCGTGCTGGTACTGGAACTCGTCGGCCCGATGCTGACCAAATGGGCGCTCACTCGTTCGGGCGATATCCGCGAAAAGACCACAGAGGGCTTCAACCGCGACAAATTCCTTGCCGAGCAAGCCGCAAAAAAATAAACTTTTGTGCCCACCGTTCACCGTCTTATCACAAATTGTTGCTACAATAAGTGTTGAACAATTATTTTGAAGGAGAAATCGCAGTATGCTTTCACTTCGTGAAATCGTAAAAACCTATACTACGGGAGACACCTCAGTCACGGCATTGCGCGGCGTCTCCGTCGACTTCCGCGAGAGCGAGTTCGTATCGATCCTCGGCCCTTCTGGCTGCGGCAAAACGACCCTACTCAACGTGATCGGCGGTCTTGACCGCTACGACAGCGGCGACCTCGTCATCAACGGACGCTCCACCAAGGAGTACCGCGATGCCGATTGGGATACTTATCGCAACCACTCTGTTGGCTTCGTTTTCCAAAGTTATAACCTCATTATGCACCAAACGGTGCTCTCTAACGTAGAACTCGCGCTCACTCTCTCGGGCGTTTCCCGCGAAGAGCGCCGCCTGCGCGCAATTAACGCGTTGGAACAAGTTGGTCTTGGCGATCAGATCCACAAAAAGCCCAACCAAATGTCCGGCGGTCAGATGCAACGCGTGGCAATCGCCAGAGCGCTCGTAAACGACCCTGATATTCTTCTTGCCGATGAGCCCACCGGTGCACTTGACACCGGTACCAGCGTACAAATCATGGAGATCCTCAAAAAGGTTTCCGAGCGCAAGTTGGTCGTGATGGTTACGCACAACCCCGACCTTGCCGAAGAGTACAGCACGCGCATCATCCGTCTGCTTGACGGCGAAGTGCAAAGCGACTCCAATCCTTTTGACGCAACGGCAGAAGTTGCCTCTGTTCCCGAGGTTGCGCCCGTTGTTGCAGAGGAAACGCCCAACATCGAGATGGTTTCCTCCAAGAAGAAAAAGAAGGCAAAAAGCGGAAAAGGCAAGCGCTCCATGTCCTTCTTCACCGCGCTCTCCCTTTCGTTTAACAACTTGCTCACCAAGAAGGCGCGCACGCTCCTGGTTTCGGTGGCGGGCAGTATCGGCATTATCGGCATTGCACTGATCCTTGCACTTTCCAACGGCGTCAACCTCTTCATTGCCAGCGTACAGGAAAATACGCTTTCCTCGTATCCGCTCACCATTCAGCGTGAAACGCAGGACACCAGCGCATTGCTCAGCGCAATGACGAGCGTGAACACCACTGAGGATTACTCGGATTCGGGCAAGATCTACGTAGACGACTCGCTCGGCACGATGATGGCGGCAATGAGCTCCACCGTGCAAAACGATCTGGTCGCATTCAAGAAATACATTGAGGAGCACGAGGACGAGCTCGCGCCCTACGTCAACGATATCCGCTACTCCTACGATTTCGATCTGCAAATCTTTACCGCCGACGGCAAGACGCAGGTCAATCCCACCACCATCTTCCAAAGCATGGGCAGTGACTTTGCAAGTCTTGGCTCGCTGATGGAATCCTCGGGCATGGGCAGCATGAGTATCATGTCCGAAATGATCGACAATCAGGAGCTCCTCGACCAGCAGTACGAGCTCGTTGGCGAAGGTAGCCATTGGCCGACTCAGGCAAACGAGGTCGTGCTCGTAATCAGCTCCAACAACCAAATCAGCAAGATGACCCTGTATATGTTGGGCCTTCTGCCTCAGGAAGAGATCGAGGGTATCCTCACCGCGCTCATGACGGACGGCACCTACGACACGACCCCTATGGAGCCGTACGAATTCAGCGATTTCATCGGCATGACCTTCAAGCTACTCAACACGTCGGATTTTTATGAGAAAACGGGTACGTTCTACACCGTAGACGGCGTGGAATATCCCAAGTGGTACGACGTGCGTGAAGCGGGCTTTGATCAGGAAGGCTTCGTTACCGAAAATGGCACCGACCTTGTGATCTCGGGTATCGTTCGTCCCAAGAAGGGCTCGACCGCCACCTCTATATCGGGTGCACTCGGCTATACCAAGGAACTCACGAACTACATTCTGCAAAAGAACACCGAGAGCGAGATCATCGCGCAGCAGAAGGCAACGCCCGAGCACAACGTGCTCACCGGCGCATCGTTTGAGCGCATTCCCTACACCAGAGACAACGTTATGGATCTCATTGACCGCGTTGGCTCCACGAGCATGGAGCGCTTTTACACTATCGTAACGACAATGCTGCGAAACGATCCCCAGTTCCAAGGGATCTGGAACGAAAAAAAGCTTGCCATTACTATGTACGTCAACACCCTGAGCGACAAGGAGATGACTGCTTGCATTGCCGACCTGTTGGCAAATGCCGTGGCAAACAACTATGTCGTGCAGCCTGCAATGCCGCCTTACGTACCCACGGACATCACGGCGCTCGATATGTTGTTCTCTGCAATCAAATCGGTTCCCGGTGGACTTAACAGCGTTGATTTCACCAAGGACAATCTGATCGATCTTCTTCCCTCCATGTCCGACACGCAGATCATGCTCCTCGTGAACGGTATACCGGCAACCCCTGCAACCGATACGACGCCTGCGATCCCTGAGATCAAGGGCCTACAGGATATCTGCTCTGCCGAAAAAACCGATGCACTCTTTAGCGATATCCAAGCAAAGCTTGCAAACGGCGAATGGCAAGTCAACGAAAAGTTTATTTCTTTGATGTTGAACAGCACGACCGAGGACGGCAAGCCGCTTCTGGACGACGAAATGTTCGCCACGTTTGAGAAAACGCTCTACGATCTCGTTCCCGACAAGGACGCCACCTACGACTCGATGCTGAGAAAGCTTGGCGACGCAGAAAAGGCAGATCCCTCTGCCATCAACTTCTACGCGGTGGATTTCGACTCCAAGGAAAAGATCGAGGCATTTATTGCCGATTACAATGACACGCTTCCTGAAGAAAAACAACTCAAGTACACCGACATTGTGGGCGATTTGATGTCCTCGGTTACGATCATTGTGGACGCGATCTCCTACGTACTGATCGCATTCGTTTCAATCTCGCTTATCGTCTCCTCTATCATGATCGGCATTATCACCTATATCTCCGTACTGGAGCGCACCAAGGAGATCGGCGTACTGCGTGCTATCGGTGCTTCGAAACGCGATATTTCTCGCGTATTCAATGCTGAAACGCTCATCATCGGTCTCTCTGCGGGTGTGATCGGTATTCTCTTCACTGTGCTCGCTTGCATTCCCATCACGCTTATCCTACGTGCCGTAACGGGTATTTCGATTATTACGGCAGTGCTCCCCTTCGGCGGTGCTGTATTGCTCATTCTCATTAGCATGGCACTCACGCTGATTGCGGGCATTATCCCCTCTCGCATCGCCTCGAAAAAGGACCCCGTAGAGGCGCTTCGCAGCGAATAAATAAAAAAGCGGTATGCCATTTGGCATACCGCTTTTTTATTGACAGTGCGCGAAACGCGTGCTATAATGAGAGCAATAAATCACCCAGAAGGAACGTATCATATGAAGCTTGTAATGAACACCGGAAGTATTGCCAAACGATGCAACGACCTCCAAGCCATCCGCATGATCGCCGAAGCAGGTTTTGACGCCTATGACTTCTCAATGGATAGCAAAACCCACTTCTTGCGGGACGATGACTACATAAAACGCGCGAAGAACGTCAAAAAGGTGGCCGATGAACTTTCTCTGCCTTGCTTACAGGCGCACTCTGCCTTTGGTAAAATCAAAACCTCCGACGATTACGCATTCTACGTTACGCTCCACCGCCGTGCAATCGAGATCTGCCACGAGTTGGAATGCGGAATGCTCGTCGTACATCCTGGCAACAATTACAACGCCACCAAAAACTTTACAAACCTCTATGAAAAACTGCTTCCCCAAGCAGAACAGCTGGGCGTGCGCCTTGCTACGGAAAACATGTGGAACCGCAAGCCGATCACAAAACGCACCTATCCCGCCGCGTGCGGCACGGTAAAAGATTTCTGTGCACATATTGATATTGCGAGTTCCCACTACCTCACGGGCTGTCTGGATATCGGCCACGCAGAAATGCCGGGTGCGCCTGGTGCCGCCGCTATGATCCGCGGCCTTGGCAAATCCCGCATCGGCTGTCTTCACGTGCATGATAACGATTTAATCAGTGACAAACATACACTCCCTTATCAAGGTAAAATCGACTGGGAAAGCGTGATCGCGGCATTGCGCGAGATTGGCTACGAAGAACATTTTACCTATGAAGCAAGCAATTTCTTCAAGCGCTATCCCCACGAGCTGGTTCCCCTCGCGCTCACCCACATGGAACAAATGGGTCGCTATTTCATCAAGCGCATCACCGAATAAAAAAAGAAGGCGTCACCGCTCTCGGTGATGCCTTCTTTTTTGCCATGTGCCGTCCTGTGTCCAGTACATTATGAGCGTGCGCTCCTCATATGCGTCGCTCGTTTGAAGTGCCGCGGCGAGCGTAATCATCACCCCATGCGCCACGCGTTTTTCCACCACGTTAATATGATATTGATGCGAATGAAACGCATATCCCGAACCATTTGCCAAGGCAAGATCCAGCGCTTGGCAAGCACACGGCAAAAGTGTCTGCTCCGCGTACGTGATAAGCGCCAAGACAAGCGCCTCGGTATGCTGTGCCGCCGCGCTCTTACCCGTTACGTGTGTAGCGGCAACGCGGAGCACCTCTCTCCCGCCGTGACGGTAGAGCTGCCCCCTTTTCTCTATGCTTTCAAAAAGAGTCATGCCCTCCCCCCTCTCAAACGGAGCATATGCGCACAAATCGCACCATATGCAAAAAGGCAGAGCGGACCGCTCTGCCTTTTTATTTGAACTGAGATTATTCCTCTACCGCTTCAACGGTTTCCTCAACCTCTGCCTCATCAGCCGCCACCTCAGCGGCAACTGTCTCAGCATCGGCGCACTCACAGCAACAGCAGCAAGCCTTCTTTTTCTTCCAAGCGGAATTGACAACTATGCCGGAAAGAACAGCAATTGCCATAACGTTGGGGATAACCATGAGGTTGTTGAACATATCAGTCAACGCCCAAACGAGATCGTTGGAGAAAATAGAGCCAAGGAACACAAACGCAACGGCGATAATTCCGTATACAGTTGCGGACTTCTTGCCGAAGAGATGCTCAAAGTTGACCTTGCCGAAGTAGTTCCAGCTGAGAATCGTGGAGAATGCAAAGAAGAACAGGCAAATAGCAATGAGAATGCTGCCAAATCTAACGTCTGCGCCCGATGCGCCGAACGCCATTGCCACACCCTGCTGCGCCATGTTGCTGCCATCAAGACCGGAACCAACCATGGCAAGAAGCTCTTTGATGGAGTATGCGTTGCCGGTATAACCGTTCAGCTGAATCAGCTGACCAATAATGCCATCGGAAGCATACAACGTGGTAATCACGATCATTGCGGTCATCGTAAGCACAACAAAGGTATCAATGAACACACCGATCATAGCGGTAGTACCCTGCGTGTGAGGATCTTTCACGTCAGCAAGTGCGTGTGCGTGGGGGGTAGAACCCATACCTGCCTCGTTGGAGAACAGACCGCGCTTTGCACCCTGCGTTACGGCAAGCATAATGGCTGCGCCAAGCGTACCGCCTGCAACTGCCTGGGGCTTGAAAGCGTACTTGAAGATCATACCGATCGCCTCGGGAATATGCTCCATACGAAGAACGAGAACGCACGCGCCACCAATGAGATAGAGAAGCGCCATGATGGGAACCATCTTCTCGGTAACGGAAGCAAGACGCTTGGTGCCGCCAAACAGCACGACACCCGCAAGCGCTGCTACAATGATACCGGTAACGATTTTAACGACAAACAGCGCGTTATCACCCGTCATACCACAAGCAGAGAAAGCACCTGCCACGTTGCCCGCAATCGAGTTAGACTGCACCATAGCACCAACAAAGCCAAGTGCGATGATGGCAGCAACGGCGAAGAAGCCCGCAAGGAACTTGCCGAACCAACCCTTGAATGCGTGACGGATGTAGTAAACGGGACCGCCGCGAACGGTGCCGTCCTCGTCCACCACGCGCGTCTTCTGCGCAAGAACTGCCTCGGCATAGATGGTTGCCATGCCGAAGAAGGCGATGATCCACATCCAGAAGATGGCGCCGGGACCACCAACAAGAATTGCGCCGCAAGCACCCACAATGTTACCCGTACCGACCTGCGCCGCAATCGCAGTAGCGACTGCCTGGAAGGAGGAGATCTTACCATTGTTCTCGCCCTTCATCTTAAAATTGCCAAATACGTTTTTCATGCCCTCGCCGAAGCAACGAACCTGAACGAATCTGGTGCGAATGGTGTAGAACAGACCGATACCAACCAAAAGAATCAAAAGGATCCAGTTGGACAGGTAGTTGTTAACGGTGTCAACACCTGTGAGAAGCGTTGCCTGCACGCTGTCGAGTGCAGCTTGAATGTTTGCCCACATGTTGTTTTTTCTCCTTTGGAAAATAAAAATAGAGTTGCCCGCAGACGGCGGCAACTCCAAAGAATAAGTAGGGTACGAAAAGATTATTCTTTTCGCCCTGTCCTTTTGCCTGAGAGATTCGGCAAGCACGCTCGCCTTGCACCTTCGGCACTCCTTGTAGTCAAAACCGACAAATCTGAAATCACACACCCGACAAGTCTTGTGAGTTTTGGGGGAGCAAATTTTTGTTATGGCAAGGAAGCACACGCAGGCAATATGCGGATATTGCCAAGAGCGCTGACACAGCCAGACCATTAATTTGCCATCCAAAATCGGATTCAGTTCCGTTGGTTTTGCCTAGAGAGATTCTCCAGAGCTTCCTCCACCTTCGGTTGCCCTGCGGCTCCCTAAGGATTCTGCGGAATACCTCGTTATTTTAACACACCGCTTGTCAGTTGTCAAGTGCATTTTTACATTTTTCTTCACTTTTTTGAAAAATATTTTTTTCGTCGACAATTTGCTCTAACCAAGAGGAAAACCAAGTGACGAACGCGTTAAAAAATGACACTATCTTTCCAAGCGATTTGTGCCCCCCCTTTACAAACAAGACGCTTTATGGTATGATGGTGGCGAATTTTGTAAACGGAGGTGCCGCTACGTGATTATCAATTACAACGTTGCCAAGTTGCAAGCGGTTCTCAACGATTTCTACGTTGCAACGGGCGTACATATTTCCCTATCCGATTTGCAATTCCGTTATGTTGCGACCGTGACCGATTCTGTTGACGATTTTTGCGAATGTTGGAAAAGGTGCGGCGGTGCGCACGCCTGCCGTGTCGCCCATGAACGTCTCTTTTCCCTATGTCAACAAACGCGCGACATGCAGGTGCACCATTGCCATGCCGGTCTTGTAGATATTTGCATCCCCGTGCAAAAAGACGGTGTGCTGCTTGGCTACCTTATCATGGGACGCATGCGCGAGTTTGAAAATCTACCCGACGACATTGCTGTGGCGGACAAAGTCCATTGTCAGGCTCTCTACCGCCGCCATCCACTTTACACGCAAGAACGCGCACGCGCGGTTGCCAATCTTGCCACCGTGCTGACCACGTATATTCTCTCGGAGGATCTAATTCTCGCCAAAAAAAGCGAAGAGGTCGAGCGCCTCGTTGCCTTCATTGATCAAAATCTCACCGAGGACTTGTCTGTAGAGCGAATCTGCCATGACATTCATATGTCCAAGACAGGACTTTACCGCCTGTTTGCCGAGCATATGGGATGCGGTGTCAATCAATATATCACCGCACGCCGCATGGAAACGGCAAGAGGGCTCTTGCTTCGCACGGATCTACCCATAAGTGAGATCTGTACGCATGTTGGCATCTCCAACTACGGCTATTTCTGCCGTCTGTTCAAGAAACGAAATGGTATCTCTCCGCTGCAATACCGTAAACAAAAATAAACAAAGAGGGCAACCTTAGTTGCCCTCTTTGTTATTGCGCCACTTCCTCAGGGCGCCACGCCTTACACACATCCACCCATTCGGAACTGTTCGAATAACGCTCCAACTCAGGAATTGTCAGTTCAATGGCGCTATTACTGCTACCACATGCGGGAAACACAGTTTCAAAACGTTTGAGCGACTCATCAAGATACACGGTGACGCCCTCTTTTACAGCAAATGGGCACACGCCACCGACGGCATGACCGATCAAATCCACCGCCTCGTCGGGCGTAAGCATCTTTGCTTTGGTTGCAAAACGCGCCTTGTAACGTGCATTATCCACCTTTGCATCGCCCGCTGCGACGATCAGAATAGGGGCGCCGCCAAGCGAGAAGGACAGCGTTTTGGCAATACGGCAGCCCTCACAGCCAAGTGCCGCGGCGGCAAGCTCTACGGTTGCACTGGACACTGTGAATTCTTTGATTCTATCCTCGATACCGAGCGTGCGGAAATACGCTCTTACCTGTTCGATTGACATATTGATGTAACTCCTTTATCGGTTTTGGGTCCGTAGCATTGCTTCCAGACACACATCACCCTCTTTACGGGTGCGAAAATACCACGTACCCGCGCCGTCCGTCGCGCGCTCAATCGCAAGCACGTCGCCAAATGCCGCTTCTCTGTGATAGGAAAGTGACATGCCCGTAATACGCAATGTATTGGCATCGGGCAAAAAATCATAGAGCATATTGGGATACTTGGTGTTATTCATATGCATATTGTAATCAAGATCGGAATACACGATGCGGCGCTCCCCCACCGGTTCAAAGCGAAGCTCGCGCGGCACGCGGTAACGCAAAGGCATATCCACTGCGATTTGGGGCTCATCCCCAAAAAACAGCGGCGCTTCGGCGGCGCGTACCAGTGTGCGATCCGCCACACGCACCATTGCCCATTGGGACATGGCGCGTGCCACAACCTCATTCCCTCTCCTAATCTCAAAACGACGAGGAAAACAAAGTCCGTGCCCTGCGCAAGTGGCGGTATTCACCGTGATGAGATCATAAGCATGTATGGGAGCAAGAAAATCCACCGCAATACGCGATAAAATAAACCCCACGCCATCATGATCGCGCATCTCGTCAAGTGTGCGCGCATGTGTGCGAAATTGATGATTCGCCGTTTCCTGCATATAGGCAAGTGCCTCGGACGGTCTCATTTCTCTTTTGGCATCGGTGTCGTGCCAACGCACCTCAAATTCTTCCGTGTAAATCATATATCCTTGTAAAAAGGCAAGCGGGATCACTCCCGCTTGCCACTTTTTTCTTACTTGCCGAGCGTGCCCGAAGAACCAAGCACGTTCTTAATCTTGTGCTGAACCATTGCCTTGACCTCGTTACGAGCAACAGAGAGGTACTCGCGAGGGTCAAATGCACCGGGCTTGTCGCTGAATACGCGGCGAATACCGGCAGTCATCGCAAGACGGATATCGGAGTCGATATTGATCTTACAAACAGCAAGGGAGGCGGCGCGACGAAGCTGCTCCTCGGGAATACCAACAGCATCCGGAAGCTTACCGCCGAGCGCATTGATCTCCTTTACGTGCTCCTGAGAAACGGAGGATGCGCCGTGCAGAACGATCGGGAAACCGGGCAATCTCTTGCCGATCTCCTCAAGAATGTCAAAACGAAGAGGGGGCGGAACGAGAATACCGTCTGCATTGCGAGTGCACTGTGCGGGAGTGAACTTGTATGCACCGTGAGAAGTGCCGATAGAGATGGCAAGAGAGTCAACACCGGTACGGGAAACGAACTCCTCAACCTCCTCGGGACGGGTGTAGGACGAGTGCTCTGCCACGACGTCATCCTCAACGCCTGCCAGAACACCAAGCTCGCCCTCGACAACAACGCCGTGTGCGTGTGCGTACTCAACAACCTTGCGCGTAAGTGCAATGTTGTCCTCGAAGGAATGGTGAGAGCCGTCGATCATCACGGAGGTGAAACCGCCGTCGATGCAAGACTTGCAAATCTCAAAATCTGCGCCGTGGTCAAGGTGAAGCGCAAGGTCAACACCACTATCCTCAATTGCCGCACGAGCAAGACCCATCAGGTATGCGAGCTTTGCGTACTTGCGTGCGCCTGCGGACACCTGCAAAATAACAGGGGACTGCTCCTCTGCAGCTGCTTCGGTGATTGCCTGGATGATTTCCATGTTGTTGATGTTGAAAGCGCCGATAGCGTAGCCACCCTCGTATGCCTTCTTAAACATCTCCTTGGTTGTTACAAGAGCCATGTTTGATCTCCTTTGTTATAAATAAATTTACCAACCTTTATTATACAGGAAGATCGCGCAAAAATCAATACTTTCGTCAAAAATTTCACAGTGCTCGCCATTTGTGTGCAAAAGTGTACATTTGCAGCAATATTTCTTATCCCATCGAATGCCCTACCGCATCGTCGGCAACGGCAACTGCCGCGCTCTCTTGCGTACGTAATGTTCCCGTTATGACATGTCCCTCACGCGGCACGAGTCCAAGGCTCACTGCAATCGCGGCATCAATCTCGCGCATCATATCATCATCCAAACGCCCCATGCGCTCCTTTAATCGGCGCTTGTCAAGCGTGCGAAGCTGTTCAAGCAAAACAACAGAATCGCGCGAAAGCCCCGCACGTTCCGCGTGCACATCAATATGAGTAGGCAGTTTGGTTTTGCCAAGGCGCGAGGTGATTGCCGCAGCAATCACGGTAGGGCTGTACCGATTCCCCACATCGTTCTGTATAATAAGCACGGGACGAAGTCCGCCCTGTTCGGAGCCCACCACCGGGCTCAGATCCGCATAGTATATATCGCCGCGTTTTACGCTGATCATGGCATTTCCCTCCACTGGTATGTTTTCAGTACTATTGTCCGCCAATTTGCAAGTACTTAATCACAGGGTGTTTTTACCATTCTATGTCACACACGCGAAAAAGGTCGAGCCCGCGGTAAAAAAAGTATCCTTCTTTGCCACGCGCTCTTGTGTTTTTCGCCGCCTTGTGCTATAATAAATAGTTAGAAAACAACCACACAAAGGAGTGTGTATATGAAAGAGATCATTCTTTGTAAATTCGGCGAAATCGTGCTCAAGGGTGCCAATCGCCGCCATTTCGAAGAGGCGCTTGTTAAGGACCTCAAATACCGTCTTTACAACTTCGGCAAATTTGAGGTGCGCAATGTGCAAAGCACCATTACCATCGAACCGCTCGATGATTTTGCAGACCTGGATGGCGCATTTGAAGCTGCCTGCCGTGTGTTCGGCATTGCAGCCGTAGTACGCGCCGCCGTCGCGGAAAAGAATATGGATAGCATCAAGGAGGTTGCCAAGGCGTATCTGCCCACGTTCCTTGCAGGCAAAAAAACCTTTAAAGTTGAGGCAAAGCGCTCGGACAAGCTCTTCCCTCTCTCCTCCCCCGAAATTTCCGCCACCATTGGCGGCGAGATCCTTTCGGTGTGTCCACGTTTGCGCGTCAACGTGCATGAACCCGAAATCACCGTGCGCGTCGAGGTGCGCGACCGTGCCGCTTATATCCACGCAGGACAGTTCCAGGGCGCGGGCGGTCTTCCCGTCGGCACCAACGGCAAGGGACTTCTGCTCTTGTCGGGCGGCATCGACTCCCCCGTGGCAGGTTGGATGATGGCAAAACGCGGCGTGCGTCTGGAAGCACTTTATTTTGAATCCATGCCCTACACCAGCGAGCAAGCAAGACAAAAGGTCATCGATCTTGCCCACCTCGTTGCCCGTTGGAGCGGCAGCATGCAGCTACACGTCATCTCGCTCACAGACATTCAGGAAAAGCTTGTGAAAGCGTGCGACGAGGAATACTTCACGTTGCTACTCCGCCGCTACATGATGGAGCTTTCCAATCGCGTGGCAGAGAAAACAAGCTGTGAAGCCCTCATCACCGGCGAAAGTCTGGGTCAGGTCGCGTCGCAGACCATGCAAGCGCTGGGCGTAACCAACGCCATAGCGCGTTACCCCGTGTTCCGCCCCCTTATCGGTATGGATAAGGAGGAGATCGTGCAGATCGCACGTCGCATCGACACCTTCGACACTTCGATTCTTCCCTATGAGGACTGCTGCACTGTGTTTACCCCCAAGCATCCCAAAACGCGCCCCGTCCTTGCACGTGTGGAGGAACAGGAGCAAAAGCTCCCCTTCGCCGAGCTCTGTGACGCGGCAATGGAAACGTTACAAACCTTCCATATCAAAGCAAAGTTTTAAGGAGAATTCCCCATGACCAAAATTGATATTTTTTCGGGCTTCCTCGGCGCAGGAAAGACCACGCTGATCAAGAAATTGATCGCAGAAGCGTATGCGGGCGAGAAGCTCGTCCTGATTGAAAACGAGTTTGGCGAGATCGGTATTGACGGCGGCTTTCTCGCAGATGCCGGTGTGAACATTACCGAGATGAACTCGGGATGCATCTGCTGCTCCCTGGTGGGCGATTTTGCGCGTGCGCTTGTCAAAGTGCGCGATGAGTTTCACCCCGACCGCATCCTCATCGAGCCATCGGGCGTTGGTAAACTCTCCGATGTCATCCGCGCCGTTGAGGGCGTGGCAGACGAGCACTTCGTGCTCTCCTCCTTTGTGACCGTCGTGGACGCAGGTAAGTGCCGTATGTATCTCAAGAATTTCGGTGAGTTCTTCGGCGATCAGGTTGCACACGCAGGCACGATTGTGCTCAGCCACACCAAGGGACTCTCCCCCGAAAAGGTGATGGCGGCGGTTACCCTTTGCCGCGAGCAAAACAAAGACGCCGTGATCGTAACTACCGATTGGAGTGAGCTTTCAGGCGACCAACTGCTTGCCGCCATTGAGCGCCGCGACACGCTTGCCGCAGCAATAGAGCACCTCAAAAACGAGGGCACATGCCCCGTTTGCGGTCATCATCACCATCACGAGCACGAGCACCATCATCATGATGAGCATTGTGACTGCCATGAGCATCATCATGAACACGAACATCATCATGATGAGCATTGCGAGTGTCACGAGCATCATCACGAGCATGAGCACCATCATCATGATGAGCATTGCGATTGCCACGAACACCACCACGAGCATCACCATGAGCACGGTGAACATTGCTCCTGCGGCCATGATCATCACCATCATCACGCCGACGAAGTGTTCATGAGCCTTGGCGCAGAGAGCACCAAAATTTTCAACAAGGCAGAAATTGAACATGCTCTCGGCGCACTCTCCAACTACGCCTACGGCACTGTTCTGCGTGCCAAGGGCATCGTTGCAGGTGAGGGCGGTTGGATTCATTTTGACTACGTTCCCGGTGAGCCCGACGTCCGCGAAGGTTCGGCTGGCATTATCGGCCGCCTTTGCGTGATCGGTGCGGATCTTGACCGCGACGCACTCTCCACCCTGTTCGGCGTGGAACTTAAATAAGGGGCACAGCATGGAAAACAAACAAATTCCCGTCTATCTGTTCACGGGCTTTCTGGAAGCGGGCAAAACCCAAATGATCCAGGAAGCGCTGGAAAACCCGGAATTTAACGACGGTTGCCGCATTCTTTTGCTCGTGTGCGAGGAGGGCGTTGAGGAGTATGATCCTTCCCTATTCTTCGGACAAAACGTGCACCGCATGACCATCGACAAGGAAAGCGACCTCACGCTTGATCTACTCGCGGACTACAACCGCAATCATCGCATTGACCGCGTTATGGTCGAGTACAACGGCATGTGGCCGCTTGAAACACTCTACGCGGCACTCCCCCACAACTGGATGATCTATCAACAGCTGATGTTCGTCGATGCAAGAACCGCGCTGCTCTACAATGCGAATATGCGTCAGCTCATGGTGGACAAACTCCAAAATGCCGACACCGTCATCTTCAACCGCGCTGAGAACGTCGACCGCGAAGCGTTGCACAAATTGGTGCGTGGCATCAGCCGCATGTCGCAGATTGCCTACGAAGTGGATGATGAACTCGAATATGACGAAACGGTCGACCCCTTGCCCTTCGACGTGGACGCGCCCATCGTAACAATCGAAGATAAGGATTACGCCTTCTTCTACCGCGATCTTAGCGACAGTATTCCCGATTGGGACGAAAAAACCGTCAAATTCAAGGGACTGATCGCACGCAACCGCGAGCTCGGTGACAAGGCGCTCGTCATTGGCAGACATATCATGACTTGCTGCGAGGACGATATTGCCTTTGGCGGTCTTGTGTGCAACTTTGATCACGCCGTTTCCTACCAAACGGGCGAGTGGCTCGTTGTAACTGCCAAAATCCGCATCCAGCGCCACAAACTCTACGGCAGCGAGGGCCCCGTGCTCTATGCCACCGACGTGGCACGCTCCTCCGAGCCGAAAAACACGGTTGTCACCTTTTATTAAAACAAAAAAGCCCCCAAACGGGGGCTTTTTTCATTATACAATGCTCTTAGTGGCAACGATGTCCGCACCGCATGCGGTGAGCAGCACCGTGCCTGAGGCAACGGGCGCATCTACGCTTGCCGCGCGGATCGCCTCCATCACCTCAAAAATACACTCCTTGGGTACAGGCGTAGCGGTCTTGACGCTCACCATCGTATCCTCTCTGTTTGCAACACGAACAACCGAGGTCACGGTTCGCACGGGATGCGTGCACTCGTCAATCGCATACTGTGCACCCTTGGGGCAAGCATTGCCCTCGACTTGGAGCGCATCGCGCTCGCCCGTCACATTCAACGTGCAACCACGGGGACAAATGATACAAGTCAACGTTCTTTCCATCACAGCACCTCCATCGAAACCGTGATCGGCTCGGTCACGCCCACAAGCTTTTCACGTTTCAAAACAAGCTTCTCCATCTCGCCAGGGGCGGCCTTAAGACGCACGACGCTTGCAATCACCTTATCGCCCGATTTCGCAGTAAAGCGCACCTTCCCACAAGGGGCAGCCACGCGCCAATACAGCGCCACGTCTGCATCTCCCTCCGTGTGCACGCGCTGCGGCAGAACGTAACGCACGCCGTGCGTGCCAACCGTAGGAACACACGCGCCACGCTCCTTACCGCTTTGCACGAATGTGGCGGCGCCTCGACCTGCGATCTCCGCCTCCTCGGACACGTAATCCACCAGGTCATGCACCTGCAACACGTTGCCGCAAGCAAAGATGCCGGGCACCGCCGTTTCACGATCCTCACTCACGGATGCACCACCTGTTATGGGATTAATGTCAATATCCGCGCCGCGCGTTAGCTCGTTCTCGGGGATCAGTCCGCAAGAAAGCAGCAACGTGTCGCAAGGAATGTAACGCTTCGTTTCCTCAATCACGCAACGATTTTCATCAACCTTTGCGATTGTTACGCCCTCCACTCTCTCCTTGCCATGAATCTCTGCAACGGTGGTAGACAGATAAAGCGGAATACCGAAGTCCTCCAAGCACTGCACGATGTTTCGCGCAAGTCCACCCGAATAAGGCATGATCTCGCAAACTGCCTCAACCTTAGCGCCCTCCAGCGACATACGGCGCGCCATAATAAGGCCAATATCGCCCGAACCGAGGATCACCACGCGTTTGCCCACGCGATATCCCTCACAGTTCATCAGCTTTTGCGCCGTACCCGCGCTGTAAACGCCAGCCGGTCGTGTGCCGCCAATGTTCAGCGCGCCGCGTGAACGCTCGCGACAGCCCATGGCAAGCAGCACGGCGCCCGCCCTGATTTTCAAAACGCCCTCGCGATTTCTTGCCGTGATCACACGGTCAGACGCAAGCCCCGTAACGGTGGTTTCAAGAAGCGTGGTAATACCGCGCTTTTCCACCTCGGCTCGATATACGTCGGCATATTCGGGTCCCGTTAACTCGCGGCCAAGTTTATGCAATCCAAACCCGTTATGGATACATTGGCGCAAAATGCCGCCAAGCCCTTCCTCTCTATCCAATATCACAACGTCGTGCACACCGGCATCGTATGCGGCAACCGCCGCAGCCATACCGGCAGGCCCACCGCCGATGACAACAATATCATGTGTTCTCATACCGTTTCCTCACATTTTTCCAATCAGTTGCTCGGAGCCCTTGCCTTTTTTGGTGATCGTTTCCATCGCCACACCTTGCTCGCGCGCAAGCAGCTTCATCACGTAGGGCATACAGAAGCCACCCTGACAACGTCCCATGCCCGAGCGCGTGCGGCGCTTCACACCATCAATATCGCGGGCGCCGGGGTTTTGGCGAATGGCGTTTAATATCTCGCCCTCGCTCACCGTTTCACAGCGGCACACAATCTTGCCGTAGGCAGGATTTTCCTTGATAAAAGCATCCTTCTCCTCGTCGCTCATATGACGAAACGCATGAGGGTCGGCACGATATGGGTTGAAGTTCTCGCTGGCCTCATCGGGAAGGCCCATACCTTGCAACTGCTCAATTGCATAATCCGCAATGGCAACCGAAGCCGAAAGACCGGGGGAGTCAATTGCTGCGACGTTGAGCATTTTTTCCACACCGTTTGCGGGGCGAATGATGAAATCTCCGCTTTTTTCAGAGGACCGCACGCCTGTGAAAGACGTAATCACCTGACGGAAATTAACGCTCGGCACGCTTTTCGCGGCAAGGCGCTGTACCGTCGCAAGTCCATTCGCACTCGTTTCGGTACACGCAGGATCTGCCACTTGAACCGCTGTTGGTCCGGTGAGCAAATTGCCGTCCACTGTGGGGGATACAAGGATACCTTTGCCCTCTTTGCTCGGCACCTGGAAGATGGTGCGTGATACGCGCGCGCCCTCGTTTTTATCGAGCAGCATATACTCGCCCGCGCGAGGAATGATGCAAAAACTCTCATCACCAACCATCGCGGCAATCTTGTCCGAGTACGCTCCCGCACAGTTCACCACGTACTTGCCCATAACAGCATCTCCGTCTGCGTTCGTTACACAGAACACACCCTCCTTTTTTTCAATACGCGCAACGGCAAAATTGAGCTTGAGCGTAGCACCGTTGTCCATGGCGTTGCCGATTGCGGCGAGGGTGAGCTCATAAGGGCAAATAATGCCTGCTCGGGGCACGTCAAGCACCAAGGACACTTGCTCGGAAAGCATCGGCTCCCGCTCGCGTGCCTCGTCACCTGTCAGAATAGAAAGGTTTGTGATGCCATTTTGCAAGCCGCGTGCGTAGAGTTCGCGCACCACAGCTTCCTCTTCCTCGGTGCCAAACGCACAAACGAAAGAACCGTTATTTTTGCAAGGCACGTTTAATTCGCGCGCCGCCGTGTACAGTTTTTCCACACCCTCGGCATTGAGTTTTGCTTTCAGCGTACCGGGTTCGGGGTCGTAACCGCCGTGCAAGATACCGCTGTTTGCCTTGCTTGCACCCTCGGCAACATCATTTTCTTTTTCGAGCACGCAAACACGCAAACGGTAGCGAGAAAGCTGTCGCGCCAACATTCCGCCAATCACACCCGCACCAATGATAATTACGTCATACATTACTATACCTCACATATACCAAAGCTCTTTTTTGCCCGTTGACACAGCAAGCGCACCGTGCGACAACGCGCCAAGAAGCTCGTCTTTCGTTTCGATTAACCCCCCCGCAATTACAGGGGCATTTCCTCTTGCCACACGCACGACGACCTTGCCTATGACACCCGGCATGATCTCCACCAAATCCGAAGCGGCTCCGCCCAGCGTTTCTTCCATGCTGACAAGTCCCTGTGAATCCAGTGCAAAGAAGCGTTGCACCGTAAGCAGCCCTTCCTCTCTCGCCGCGCGCACCAGTTGCGTGCGTGTGCTGATTACGCCGTCCGCGCCGAGCGAGGCGAGATACGAGAGCCCTGCGCGATCGCGCCCAATACCGTCCGCGAGATCAACATGCACAAAAATAGCCTTTCCCGCTGCATGTGCCTTTTCGATGTAATGCGGCATGGTTAAAATGTTGGCACGCAAACAGAAAATGACTTCGACAGGCGAGGCGAGTGCCGCCTCAAATCCGTCTTCGCCCACGGCTGCAATCACGGGGCAGTCAGCAAGACGATCCAGCAATTGTTGTTTGTTCATATCCTTCACCTCGACTCAAATAAAAAAGGAGACACAAGACACACCCATCCCTTGGTATGTTCCTGTATCTCCATAACTCCACAGTACTCTTATTATAGCGCACAGCCATAGCAAAGTCAAGTGGTTTTATTAAACAATTTTATTTTTCGGATTGTCTGCGAAAAATCCCGTAATGTTTTCGGAAACAGTGGCAAGGCAACGCGTTCTTGCTTCGAACGAGCCCCATGCCATATGTGGCGTAAGTACCACGTTGTCTCGCCCAAGAATACGCGAAAACGGATGATCCGCCAAAAAAGGTTCCGTGGTAAATACATCCACGCCCAAGCCTCCGAGATGTCCCGTTTCAATGGCATGCGCAAGCGCTTCCTCGTCCGTCACAGCACCGCGCGCCACGTTAATAAAAATCGCCCCCTTTTTCATTGAGGCGATGCGCGTAGCATCAATCATACCGCGCGTGCTCTCGGTAAGAGGCAAATGCAGTGATACAACGTCTGATTCTCGCAAAAGCGTATCAATATCCACCGTAGGATATACGGGATCCATTTGACGACGTGTAACGAGCACACGGCACCCAAGTGCCGCGGCAACCCCAGCAACCTTGGCGCCAATATTGCCACCACCTACAACGCCCCAGGTCATGGAAGACAGTTCGTGATACACGGGGGTGAGGTGATTGGCAACGCCCGATGCCGCATAACGCCCTTCGTGCACGTGTGTGCGATAGGCAGACAGATGTGTAGCAAGTGAAAGCGCCATGGCAACCGTGACCTGTGCCACGCTGTCGGTGGAATAAGCAGGAACGTTACAAAGCGTAATACCACGCTCGCGACAGCAATCAAGATCAATATTGTCGTAACCCGTAGCCGTCACGCAAATAAGTTTCAGCGCAGGAAGCGACTCCAACACTGTGCGCGTCATTTTGATCTTGTTGAGCACCGCCACGTCGGCATCTGCAAGACGCGCCACAACCTCACTTTCCGTCGTGGAAACGTATACGTCAACCTCGCCGAGCGAGGTCACGGGAGATAGGTCAAGATCGGCACCAAGGGTGCCCGCATCCAACATCACGATTTTCATTCTGCTCCACCTCCAAAGTCGTTTTTCAGCACCATACGATACTTGTGGAGAATGTTCACGGGGAAATAGGAAAGCTTGGCGTGACGCAACCCCTCGTCACCCGTATCATCCTCACGATTGATAAAAGCAAGAGAACCGTCGGCATATTGCTCCCTTGCAAAGCGATAATTGATATACTGATATGCGCCCTTATAAGCGCGATCTGCTTTTTCAATGTGCACCACAAGCACGTCGTCAATGCGTTCCGCAACGCAGAATGCAACCGTAACACCGTCTACGCGCACAAGGCCACCGCAAAGCGGCAACTTGCCGTAGTCTGCGAGCACCTCAAGCACACGCTCGTTTTCAAAGCGCTCATCCTCGCTCATATCGCTTACATCCATGATGCGGCGGAGTAGGTCAACGGCATCGTCCACGTTTTCGCTTGTAAGCGGCTCGTAACTACGTCCCCCGTAAAGCTTTTTGAACTGATTGACCAAATTTCGCTTCTTGTTGTAACGATGACCACGCAAGGTGGCGAGATCCTCGGCGGCATAAATATAGTCCGCCCATCGGCGCGACGTGTCCTTTTCCAACACCGCAAAGGAGCGTTCCACGCGCTCCACCTCATGCTCGGGGATGGCACACAGCGATACCGTTTTCTCGTCGGTCACGCGTGAAAGACACGAAATGTTTGCGAGCAGATCGTCACAATTGCGCCGAAGTGGCGGATAGTAAAAAACGCCGTGGCGCGTGTTGCGACGCAGATACAGTGTATCGTCCTCAAACGCATATTCTGTGCGCAAAAAGCCATTCCACATATAAAAATATAATACGGAATAATCCGCTACGACCGCGCCCTTCCCCCTGAAATACGGGGTAAGCATCGCAAGATCGGCACGTCCGAGCGGCTTAAATTGCAACAAACAAACGCCCTGCATACATCCTCTTTCATTTTTTCTTATTATTCGTTTTCCACCGTCTCATTATAACACAGCAACGGAAAAAATGCAATACGAGAAAAGAGGGCCCGCGCCCTCTTTTCTTTCAATATAGCGATGCTTTTCCGGATAAGCGTCTATGCGCAAGATGCAACCAGGAAACAGGTAACACGCAAAGAGAGAACGCCAGCGTGACAAGCAGTTCTCGCGGGGTAAGCGGCACCGTGCGCAACACTGCACCGCCCAGATAAATAAACAGGATCTGTACGGTGCCAACTGCCGCAATGATCACACAAAAAGCGCGGTTGGCGGTAAGTCCTAACAGCATGCGCACGCGATCAGTGCGCGCAGCAAAGCAATTGAAAAGCGAAGCAAAAATAAAGAGTGCGAAGAATGCGGTCAAAAACACGATATCTCCTTCGCTTTCTCTATACTGCGCGCGTACAAAAGGCGCACAAAGGAAGAATACAGAAAGCGCGACCGTGATGGTGCTCATCACCGCAATCCGACACGAAAGCGCACGCGTGAGAATCGGTTCCTCACGCCGTTTGGGCTTTTCCTTCATATAGTACGCCATGGGCGGCTCTCCGGCAAAAGCGAGTCCACCAAGCGTATCCATGATGAGATTGATCCAAAGCATTTGCACTACCGTGACAGGAGCATCTACACCAAGGAACGGCCCAATGACGGAGATGCCGACTGCGCAAAAATTCATTACCAACTGTAACGTGATAAACTTACGGATGCTCTTAAAAATGGTTCGCCCATATAGCACTGCTCGACAAATCGACGCAAGGTTATCGTCAAGGATCACCACGTCCCCCGCTTCCTTTGCCACCTGCGTACCACTGCCCATAGCAAAGCCCACGTCTGCCGCCTTGAGCGCGGGGGCATCGTTGATCCCATCCCCCGTCATGCCAACAACCAACCCGACGCCACCAGCCAGTCGTACCAAACGGCTCTTATCGCGCGGCAAAGCACGCGCCACCACGGCAAGTCGCGGCAAAATCGCCGTCACCTCCTCATCTGAAAGGGCCGCAAGCTCCTCACCTGTCACAACTATAGAGTCACTCCCCGCAATTCCGCACGCAGTGGCAAGCGAAGCGGCGGTGTCGCGACTATCACCCGTCACCATCACCACCTGCACGCCTGCGCCGCGCAATGTGCGCACGGCATCCCTCGCATCGGGGCGAAGCGGGTCACAAAAAGCAACGGCGGCAAGCACACAAAGAGGGGCATTGTCTTCATTCCCCAAAACAGGATCCGCCTCGCAAATAAGTACAACGCGCTCACCCCGTTTGGCGTGAGCGTCCAAACATTCGCAAAATGCCGCCTTGTGAAATCCTCCCCACGCGCCGTCAGCGGTCATTCCCCAGCGTACGCGCGACAAAAGACGTTCGGGAGCTCCCGTTACAAAAACGCTACCATCCGCAAGTGTTACGGTAGCATATTTGCGAACGCTGTCAAACGGCACACGGCGCAAAGCCTCGTAAATAGGGGGCTCCTTGTAAAGGAAGGACGTGAGTAGTGCCCTATCTGTGCTGTTCCCGCCAAGCGCCACCGCGGCACCGTCACGCTCGCCACGTAACGCCCCGGAATTCGCGTGCGCGGCGAGAGTGAGCCGTGCAAATAATGCAGGTGCACGTTTTTCGATTACACGCGCACTTGCATACTCACCCTCGCAAGCAACAAAAGTTTGCACGCTCAATTTTCCACACGTAAGTGTACCCGTTTTGTCGGTAAAAAGAATGTTCATGCTCCCTGCCGCCTCCAGACCAGCAGGTTTGCGCACTAACACGTGATCTCGCACCATTCGGCGAATGTTTGAGGAGAGTACCACCGCGATCATCATTGGCAACCCCTCTGGCACCGCCACCACCACCACAGTCAGCGCGAGCGTAAACGCATGCAGCAATGATTCTGCAAGAAAAGGCAGATCCCGCATACGCGATAACATAACCACGCGGTCAAACCCCGCATCCACGCAAAACACGTTGAATAAATAAGCGAGCGCGCAAATGGCAGCCGCTACATAACCAATTCGGCTGATTTGCCCCGCAAGACGCGCCAGACGTAATTTGAGTGGGCTTTCGCGGGTTTCGGTCTGCAACTCACCCGAAATGCCGCCGAGAAAGGTTTTATCACCCACGCGCATGATCTGCATCTCCGCCTCGCCCGAAAGCACGGCGCAACCTGAAAGCAACGCCCCTGCGCTTTCGGGGTCACACGCCTCCCCCTCTCTCCAGGGGCGCTTTGTTACCTCGCGGCTCTCCCCCGTGAGCGCCGATTGATCCACCGTAACCTCGCCATGCAGTACAATACCGTCCGCAGGAATCTTCTCGCCTGCGCCAAGCAAAACAATATCACCCACCACAAGCTCCGTAGCATCAACCTCGCATATGCGATGACGGCGTACGCGGCAACGCGATGCCCCACAGCTTTCCTGCAAACGAGAAAACGCGCGCTCGCCCTTATATTCCGAAAGTGTAGAAATCAGCGTGGCAAGCAACACGGAAACCGCGATCCCCGATGTTTCCAACCAATCGGGATCGCGAAAAAGCAAAACGATGTGCAAAACCAGTGCAAAAAGCAAAACCTTGATAACGGGATCACCCAGATTGGCAAGAAACATGCGCCAAAATCCACGACGGGAAAGCGCCGCGATCTGGTTGCTCCCATATCGCGCGCGCGAGGCAATCACTTCATCCTCGCTTAACCCCTCTCTCTTTTTTTGCTTCGTTTGCGCCATGCCGCATGCCTCTCTTTCCATCAGTTATCCCATCTTATGAAGGCTAAAGCATAAAAAGAACACCCCGTTGCCATGGCAACGGGGTGCATATTCAGTTCGCCAAAAGAGCGCGCATCTGCGCAATAGCGGCGCGGAGTCGCTTTACCTGATGCTCCGCTTTAGGCGCGGTAAGCTCACTTGCAAGATATCCTGCATCCGTATATCTTGCCTCGGCAATAGCAAATTCGTGAGCGGCAGCATCTGCAAACGCCATCGGTGTTTCAAAATCTGCCAGATCCAGTACGAAATCTGCACCCGCACGAAGCAATGCCGCAAGCAAGCACAAAAATGACAGATCGCGCGCGGCGAGTTCCTCCTCAAGCGCGCGCATCGTTGCATTGGCATGAGGGTTGTCCGAAAAGGTTGTTCTCTTAACATCAAACATGTCTGCATTCACGCGATGATCTTCATCCAACGCCTTGGCAAAGATATCCGCCACGCGACAAACCTCCTCGCGGCGCATCATATACTGCATACAGAAAAGCTCGGTTTGCTCATTCACGTGGATATCCCTCCCCTCTTTCCTACATATTGTATCACATTTTCTTTCGGTTGTCTGCCTATTTTTTTAAAAAAGGGCTTGCAAAATAAAAAAAGATATGCTATAATGTCACCGTTATGCTGGTGTAGCACAGGGGTAGTGCAGCTGATTCGTAATCAGCAGGTCGAGAGTTCGAATCTCTCCACCAGCTCCAAACAAAGAGGCCCTTACCCTTTGTGGTAGGGCCTTTTTGTATTGTTAGGATTACAGAACAGTCATGCGAGAGGTATCCTTTGGCACAGAAGAGAGAAAAATAACGGCAAGTATGCAATCGGAGGCGTCACTATGCTGTTTTCCTCATTTCTCTTTTTGTTTTGGTTTTTACCCCTCACTCTCGCATTATATTTTTTGCCCCTGCTTTTGCGCGTGCGCAACACCCAAAAACGGTTGGCATGGCAAAATGCAGTCTTACTCGTCACGAGCCTGTTTTTCTATGCCTTTGGTGAACCCATCTATGTGCTTTTGCTTCTCGGTATAGCACTATCAAACGCATTGCTTGCGTGGCAGATTCCTCGGGCACGCCATCCCCGCATACCGCTCATTTTTGCGGTGGTATCGGATATTTCCCTACTCGTCCTTTTCAAATATCCCCCCCTTTTAGGTTTGCCTTCTCCTCATTTGCCCCTGGGCATCTCGTTTTACACCTTTCAAGCGATCTCTTACGTTGCAGACGTCTATCAAAAACGTGCAAATCCGGCTAAAAACCCCTTGACGGTATGCCTTTACGTGGCGCTTTTCCCGCAGCTTATTGCCGGACCCATCGTACGTTATACCGACGTTGATGCAGCGCTCACACAACGCACGTCAAACGCATCCCACGTGTCAGCAGGGATCTCGCGTTTCGCTGTTGGCCTTGCTAAAAAGGTAGTGCTTGCCAATGCAGCAGGTGAAATCTTCAAGGTCTTCGCCGCGGATGGTGCATATTCCGCGCTCGGAGCACTTATTGGGCTTCTCGGATTTTCTTTTCAGATCTACTTCGATTTTTCAGGCTACACCGATATGGCGATCGGTCTTGGCCGCATCTTTGGTTTCCGCTTTCCCGAAAACTTCAACTACCCCTATATCGCACATAGCGTCACTGACTTCTGGCGACGTTGGCACATCACGCTCTCCTCTTTTTTTCGCGAATATGTCTATATCCCGCTCGGAGGCAATCGTCGCGGCTTATTAAGAACAATGCTTAATTTGCTTGCCGTTTGGACATTAACAGGGCTTTGGCACGGCGCAAATTGGAACTTTGTGCTCTGGGGACTGTATTATTTTCTGCTCTTGATTCTCGAAAAGTTCGTATTTGCCGATACACTTGAACGCACATCGCACAGCATCACCGTTCCACTCACCTTTGCGCTCACACTGGGCGGCTGGACGCTGTTTGCTTTTGATGGCAGCACGCCCGCCCTTTCGCTTTCTGCACTACCCCATTTTCTTCTCACGCTCATAGGATTTGGAGAGGGGGGGCTGCTTGCCCGATCCGAATGGTACGATGCACTACGTGCTTTACCCATTCTCGCACTTTGCGCGTTCGGAGCGACTCCTCTGCCACGCCGCTTGTACAGACGCCACTCCTTACGGCGTTACGGCGCCGTTTTACACGTCGCGCTTCCCCTTTTCTCCCTTCTGCTGTCCATTGCGGCACTTGCCGATGCGGGATATAATCCTTTTCTCTATTTTAGATTCTAACTCTTGAGGTGAACCTATGATCAAACTTTTAACCAGACTATTCGTGAAAAACAGCGAGAATGTCAAAGACTCAAACGTGCGTCGCGCTTACGGCACCCTTTCTTCGGTCACGGGCATCGTTCTTAACGTATTGCTCTCCGCCTTCAAATTTCTTGCAGGTTCGCTTGTAGGTTCTGTCGCCATTCGCGCCGATGCCGTCAACAATCTCTCGGACGCGGGTTCCTCGTTGGTATCGCTCGTGAGCTTCAAGCTTTCGGCAAAACCGGCGGATCGCGATCATCCCTTTGGGCACGCACGCATCGAATACGTCGCATCTATGATCGTTTCCTTCCTTATTCTGCATGTTGGCGTTGATCTGGTAAAAAGTTCCATCGGCAAGTTGATTGCCCCCGAAGCCCCCGTTTTTCGCATTGTCACGGTAGTTATACTGGCCGTCTCAATTATCGTCAAACTTTGGATGGCTCTTTTTAACGCAAGGCTCGGCAAAACGATTGATTCCAACGTCTTGCGTGCAACTGCCGCCGATTCCCTCTCGGATGCGATTGCCACTTCCGCCGTTCTCATCGCCACACTTGTGGCACCCATTCTGCCCGCTGGTTTTTCTCCTTATATCGACCCCATCATGGGTCTTATTGTTTCCGTTCTTATTTTTGTTGCAGGCATCAGAATACTCAACGAAACAAAAAATTCCATTCTTGGCGAAGCCCCTAGCGCCGAGACGGTAGAAACCATTGAGCGCGTAGTAGCTGAGTATCCTGATGCGATTGGCATTCACGATCTTGTGGTGCACAATTACGGCGCCGGCCGCACGCTCGCCTCTCTACACGTAGAAGTAGACGGTCACCACGATATTTTTGCGTCACACGACACCATTGATCTGATTGAGCGCCGCTTGCGCGAGGAACACGGCATTGAGTGTAGTATTCACCTCGACCCCATCGTGGTGGGGGATGCACTCACAGACGAATGGCACGCGCGCGTTGCTGCGCTTGCCACGATGATCGATGCGCGCATCCGCGTACATGATTTCCGTATGGTGCCCGGCACGACACATACTAATCTTATTTTTGATATGGCGGTTCCCTTTGAGGTTTCACAAAGCGACGCCGTATTAAAAGCCACCATGGCGGAACGCATTGCCGAAGAGGCACCCAACTATTTCGCCGTGATCACCATAGACCGCGCTTGAAATACACTCCAACCTATGCTATAATAAAATAAGACGCCCCCATTCTTTAAGAAGAGGTACGCCGCATGAAAATTAAGATCAAAGAAAAAAGCTATACAGAGGTGCTCGCACTGCCGCCACGCCGCCATTTGAAGCCCAAAAAGCCAAATTTGTTCTGGCGCACGTTGATGCGTACCGCATCCACCCCCGATCTTATTGCCACGCATTTTACAAGCGAGAAGATCGGCATGGAGCGACTTTCGCGGAAAGAGCCCGCCTTCTTTTTGATGAATCATTCCAGCTTTATTGATCTCAAAATTGCCTCAAATGTTCTTTATCCGCGCGCGTTTAATATTGTTTGTACCACAGACGGTTTCGTAGGAAAAAGCGGCCTGATGCGCAATCTTGGCTGCATTCCCACCAACAAATTCGTTTCGGACCTCGCGCTGGTGCGCGATATGGTGTACGCCACGCGCAAACTCAAAAGCTCGGTTTTGATGTTTCCCGAGGCCGGTTATACCTTTGACGGCACGACCACATTGCTCCCCGATAGCCTTGGCAAATGCGTCAAACTCCTCGGCATCCCACTTGTGATGATCCGTACCTATGGCGCGTTTGCACGAGATCCGCTCTATAACGATTTGCAACTTCGCCACGTTAAAGTGCACGCACAGATCGAGTACTTACTCTCGGCACAGGAGATCCGTGAAATGCCCGCTGACGAGATCAACGCACTCATCGCCAAGCAATTCTCCTTCGACAACTTCCGTTGGCAACAGGAAAATCGCGTGCGCATCAGCGAGCCCTTTCGCGCCGACCATCTGGATCGCCTGCTCTACAAATGCCCGTCCTGCCACACGGAAGGCAAAATGGTGGGCGAAGGCGTGACGATCACCTGTCATGCATGCAACAAATGTTATGAACTGGACGAATACGGCACACTACACGCCAAAACGGGCGTAACCGAATTCCCCCATATCCCGGACTGGTACGCATGGGAACGCGCGGATGTGAGACGCGAGATCGAGGAAAACGTCTACCGCATGGATGCCCCTGTAGATATTTACGTATTGGCTGACACCAAATACCTCTACCACGTGGGCGAAGGACGCCTCAAACATTCACGCGAAGGATTTCGCCTCACGGGCTGCGATGGCACACTCGACTACGCGCAAGACGCGTTCTTCTCATACAGCTTGAACGCAGATTTCAACTGGTACGAGATTGGCGATGTGATCGGCCTTGGTACAAACAATATGCTCTACTATTGCTTCCCCAAAACCTCGAATTGCAGCGTTACAAAAGCACGACTTGCCACAGAAGAGCTCTATAAAATGATCAAAACCGCTCGCCAGGAAGCGCGAGCACGCATTCGCGCAGAGCGCGCGGATCAGCCGTAACCACCTACCACGCCGGTGGTTTTATAAATGCGACAAGAAAAGCCCGACGCTTGGCGTCGGGCTTTTCTTATTCAATTATTTGGTGGCGCGGATCGCTTTCTTAGTGCCTACCCAGACGTATGCACCGTTGCGGCCTACTACCCGCTCATCCTTAATGTTCTTGATCTCTTCCTCCAAGGATTTCACCTTTTCCTTGTATGCCTTAGTCGTAACTTCGCCAAGTTCGTCCTTGTACTCCTTGAGCAAGTGCTTATAATACTTGATCTCTGCTTTGATCTCGGCGATCTCGTTGTCGCGCTTGGTTTCCTGCGTGTTACAGTAAAGTTTTGCGGTGGTCTCCTCTTCAAACTCGGTAATCGTCACCGTATTCTCTTTGCCATCGGTAGCGGTGAGCACATCCTCGACGTGCGCCATATCGCTTTCGGTAAGAAATACCGTGTAGCCCTCCTTCTTAAGGTTCTTCTCGGCATCCTCAAGATTGAGTTGAGGTTTTACTGCACAAGATGCGAGCGTTGCCACGCAAATAATCGCAAGTACTGTCACCAAAATTCTTTTCATAGCCGTTCTCATTTTTTGTCCTTCTTTCTTTTTGTTTGTAATAACAATTAAATGTGATTTTATTATATCGTGAGGCCAAGCAATTGTCAAGCATTTGGCGTTGCGACTTGTGAGCGAAGAAGCGAAAAAAGCGTTTCATCGTAGGACACAAGCACCTCGCACTCTCCATCCTCATTAGAAACAGAAAGAATGATTGCCTTGTCGGGCGCCATATCCATGCAATAGGAATAGCGTTTCAGTCCACCTACGGGACGACGGTTCTCCTTTGCAAGCAAGGTAACACCCGTGATCTCTACTAGTCCGATACGCCCAACCAGTTGCATTTTCGTGCCGCCACGGTAAGAATAAATATCAAGATCAACGCTGCCATCCTCCAGCATGCGTACACGATAAAGATACTGCATGATCAGGTATTTACCGGCCAGATAGATTGCAGGAACAAACAAAAGAATGGCAAGCGTTTGTACAAGCACAGCATAAACAGGCACAAATCCTGCACCGATCAAGCATCCAACCGCAACAAGAATCAGCGTCAGCACCACACCGTGCGCCTTATGATTGCGCCGCTTCGGTTTGCATTCGTAATCCATTCTTTATCCCTCCATCACTGCCTGCTCTTTTTTGGTAAGCGTGCGGTATTCTGCCTCGCTTTCCTTATGGTAGAGGCGAATCGTGCCAAGTTCTGTACGCTGTGCACCCTCATAATAAATGTCGAAATATACCACCGTTACATCGCCGCTAATATCCACCCCGTCAAAGGTGTAACGCACAAACGTGTACAGGGTGTTCGTGCCAATCTCGGCACTGGTAGCGCGCACAACGCGCTCCTCAATCATAGGATCTCCCACGTGTCCCTCTGGTGAAACATCAACAAGCAGTAAAAGTTCCACGCCAAAAACTTTTTCGCCGCGCGGCAGTTCGGGATCAATTCCAAGCGTTTCACTCACATCGCGCAAAGTGCTGTTGTTGTAGAAAAACAAAAGCTGTACTTGGTTTGCTTCCTCCAAAAAAACACAGCGCGCTACGTGATAATCGGCGTAGTTGTCCTCCCCCTCGGTATAGCGCACATGATCGCTCTGCTCCATAACGGTAATACCGCCGTTCTCCGCATAAGCGGCAGACAGTATTTCGTTTGCGGAAATCTCTCGCATATCCCTTGGCGGACGCTTCGAAAAGAACACGCGCCAGCTAAGGAACAAGCAGATAAAGGCAATAAGCAGCACAAATAATGCCCGCAACACGTGCCCCAGTATCCACAAAAAATATGACTTTGGTCTTCCCATTTCAAACTCCTTTTTGCTCTGACGCAATATCGCGCAATGCGTGCATGATATCGCGCGATTCCATGCCCAAATAATCATGCAGACGGCGATAAAGTTCGTAAAGCCGATCATATATCACCGTATTCGCACCGTTTGGCCGGTAAATATATAAGGCAGGTGCGTGAAGCGCTTTGGTTGCCACACAAATGTCCTTATATAGCCCCGCTGCACATGCACCGGCTATGGCAGACGAGCGAGCAGGCGCCTCAGCGGTGACCGTCACCGTAATCTCGCGTCCCAATACGTCTGCATACAACTGCATGAGGAATGGATTTTTGTGCGCAATGCCGCCCGATGCCACAATGCGGCGAATCGGCACACTGTGCGCTTCATAATTTTCCACAATGTTCCGCGCGCCAAAGGCAGTTGCCTCGCAAAGCGCGCGCATCAAATCCTCCGGCGCGGTCTGTAGGGTCATACCCACGAACACACCCGATAGCTTCGCGTCCACAAGTGCACTACGGTTACCGTTGAACCAACCAAGTGCCAACACACCGCTCTCGCCCGCACGGCGCGCTGCCGCCTTTTCCATCAACAACGCGAGCACACTGATGCCGCGCGCACTCGCCTCCTCCACGTATGCGGGAGACACGAGATGCTCAGCAGCATAGGAAAAATGCTCGCCAAGGCAGCAAAGCCCTGCCTCAAATCCATGGAAACCGGGCAAAATGCCGTCCTTTACGCTACCGCAAATGCCGGGCACATCCTTGTCACACGCGCCAAGCGCCATAAAACATCCCGAAGTGCCAAGCACTGCCAGCATATCCCCTGCATTTGAGAGTCCAAGCCCCGCCGCAACACTATGCCCATCCGGCATTGCAACGGCAACAGCAATGCCCTCTCGCAGAGAAAGTCGCGCGGCAAACGTCGCGTTAAGCGTGCCTGCCTGTGTACCCATTGCATGCAGTGCGCCACCAAGCTTTTGGGACACCACGTATTCCAAACGCTCATCCACGGCGGCAAAGTACTCCTCGCTAGGATACCCCGTCGCGATATCATAATGACTCTTATAGGCGGCGAACTGATACGCGCGCGAAAGTTGACCCGTTAGTTGCCAGACGATCCAATCGCCCGCTTCCACAAACAACTGTGCGGCACGGTAAACCTCAGGGGCTTCGGAGAGCACCTGATATATCTTGGGGAACGCCCACTCCTCGTCCACCTTGCCACCGCAACGGGTGAGAAATGCTTCGCCACGTTGCTTTGCAACCTCGGTCATGCGAACGGCATATCCATGCGCCGCGTGATGTTTCCAAAGGAGCGCGTAAGCAAGCGGCGTTTCGCGAAATGCAGGCAATTGGCAAAGCGGCGTGCCATCCGTATCAACGGAAAGCAGCGTGCACGTGGTGAAATCAATGCCAATCCCTACCACGTCATTGGCATCGACGCCCCCTTCTTGCAAGACGCCAGGCACCACATGCGAAAGCGCCGTGATATAGTCGGCAGGATCTTGCAAAGCATAATCAGGCGGAAGAGGTTCCCCCGTCGAAGCGAGCGTTTCACTCATCACACCGTGTGGATACGCCATGGTTTGTACGGCAATCTCTTCGCCCGTATCTGCATCCAATAGCAAAGCACGCGCGGAAAGCGTGCCAAAATCAATGCCAATAGTATAGCGTTTCATACACGCCCTCCTTTTTCTTATCATTTTGTTTTATTGTACCGCATATGCAAGAAAAAGTCAACCGTTCGCCCTTGTTTGGGTCAAAAAAGCCTCGCCTTTCTTGACGGGTTTCATAAAACAAAGTATAATGATGAAGACAACATGAAAGGAGCGTAACATGCTGACACAATTCATCGGTTCTCTCAACAATGCGCTTTACAGTTATATCTTGGTCATTCTCCTCGTTGTAGGCGGCATTTATTTTGGCGTACGAACCAAGGGCGCACAGTTCACAACAATCGGCGAGCAACTTCGTCTTGTGACAGAAAAGCCGGTTGACGGCAAGGGCGTTTCTCCCTTTCATGCACTTATGGTTTCTACCGCATCACGTGTAGGAACGGGCAATATTATCGGGGTATCCACGGCGCTTTGCCTTGGCGGTTTCGGCTCTGTTTTTTGGATGTGGGTCATCGCGCTGATTGGCTGCGCCAGCGCCTTTGTAGAAAGTACGCTTGCACAAATCTATAAAAAGCGGGGGGGAAAGACGGCTGCTACGGTGGGCCCGCTTACTACATTGAAACCGCCCTCAAATGTCGTCCGCTTGCTATTGTCTTCTCCGTTTTACTCATCCTTACTTATGGCATTGGCTTCAATATGCTTGCTCCTACAATCTGCAATCCACCTTTTCGACATATAGTTTCTACAATGCTCAAATCACACTCTGGATCATCGGTGGCATCCTTGCAATCTTAATCGCATACTGCCTGTTTGGTGGTGGTAAACGACTCCTCTCTATCACGGGCGTAACCGTCCCCATAATGGGCATTGCCTACATTTTGATTTCTCTACTTATCATGCTCCTCAATATCAAAACGCTCCCCGCCGTTTTTATCCGTATTTTTACCGAGGCCTTTGATTTTCGTGCGATCCTCGGCGGTTTTAGCGGTTCTTGTCTTATGTACGGCATCAAGCGTGGCCTGTTTTCAAACGAAGCAGGCGTCGGTTCTGCGCCCAACGCGTCGGCAAGCGCAGAGATCAGCCACCCTGCAAAGCAAGGGCTTGTACAAATGCTCTCGGTGCTCATTGACACCGTGCTTATCTGTTCCGCCACCGCGTTCATGTGTATGTGTTCGGGCATAGAGCCCTCTGCGACACTTTCAGGCGCAGCCTACGTGCAAACATCGCTTTCCGCCACACTTGGTGGCTTTGGCCCTGTTTTTATCACTATCGCAATGATCCTGTTTGCCTTCACAACGCTACTTGGCAATCTTTATTATGTCAATCAGGCATTTAGCCACATTCTCGGTCATACGCCCGGTAAGCGTTTCAATTACATCTATTACGTGATTGCATCGGGAGTCATTTTCCTTGGTGCAGGACTTTCCGCCGGTCTCTTGTGGGATATAGCTGACCTGATGATGGGATTAATGGCACTTATCAATATGCCCGTGATCCTATATCTCGCGCGCTACGCCTTCCGCGCCCTTCAAGATTATAAAAAACAAAGAAAGGCAGGAAAACAACCCACCTTCCACGCCACGGATATCGGCATCACCGAGGAACTCGATTACTGGAAATAGGGAAAGCCCCATATGGGGCTTTCCCTATTTTTTGCCTGTTTTTTTCACGGCGCGCCTGCTTTCCGCCATACCAAGCAGCGTGGTAATAAGCAACTCTCGCACCTCGGGATCCATTGAGGTAAAGCCTCGCAACGCATTGCGTGCACTTTGCACCTTATTGGTAGCAATGCCCGAAAAAGTGTTTTGTTCGGTCGAGGCAAGCACACTAAACAGCGCCTTTCCAAACAGCTTTTTGCGCTCAGGCGACAAACTGTTGTTAAAATGATTTAAGATCGCCTCGGTTTCATGTCCAAACGCCGTGCGCTGATCCGTATAGACAAAATCTGCGCCCTTAATATTCCAAGTCATGGGCTCGTGTTGCAAAAGCCCTTTGGCGGAACTTTTCACGATCATATGGTCGTCGCCATGCTCTAACAACGCCGCCACGATGGAGGACTCAGGCAAAAACGAATGGATACGGTCACGCATTTCCGCGTATTCCTGCGTATATACGGTGTTATCGCAAAAACCGGGACCGTCGAAATTGTGAATTTCTTTGATTCGGTTACGGATCGCCGCATCAACTTTAACCGCAGCATACATGGCAAGATTACCGCCCTTGGAGTGACCACAAACCACAATATGATGAAGTGGATGCGCGTTTGCCACCTCTCGTAAATACTTTACTGCGCGCAACTGACCGGGCACAGGACATTCGTAGCTCATACGGAAATCCTCTTCCCAGCCGATAAGCGTGTCATCCGTTCCCTCAAACACCACAAGCATCGTCTGCCCGGGAAGTAATGCCGTGTAGGCAGCGAACTGGATGCCGCTTTTTCTATCCAACTCGTTTTGCGCCGCAAGCAATCGAATGGCGCTAAAACGCTGTGAGGTCGCCATGCGCTTTAAAAATTTGGCATAACGCGATTTTTGCACAGGACTTTTGAGATAGCGTGCCGCCACGTTCACAAGACGAACCGGATCAGCATCTGGAGCGCTTGGAATGTACTCCTCCAAACGGATATAGGAGATCACCGAAAAAGCAAGCGTATCCACAACATTAAGGGGCGCCGCACTGAACTTAAGGTCGCCGCGCCACTCGAGATAATCAAACAGGTCTGCCATCGTGTTCTCCTTTTCTATATGTCACCCATATCATAGCATATTCAAAAAGGCATGTCAAGTGTTCAAAAAGCCGTTGAGCAAAATGCTCAACGGCTTTTGATATATCGCACGAATCAATCGCGCGTTTTACCGCCCGCAACGTTGATCGTCACGCCATGAATATGACCGAAAATACGTTACGCAACATCTTTCCTGCTATACTGCCAAAACGCCGCCGCAATACCAAGCGCCGTGAGCAATAGTCCGGGAATCAAATATTTCATAGTGATTGCGCTCTCCGACACGATCACCGTCGCATCTGCATAACCATAGGGCGTGAGGTATTTGAGCACTTTCAAATCCTCCGTGAGATTCGCAAGAATGTTGCAAAAATACAGCGCAAGCGACGCACCGATGGCGATCGCCACGCTACCGCGTCGAAGAAAAGCGGAAACGCCAAACGAGATCGCGGCGATCTCAATCTGCAAGATAAAATACGCAAGGAAGATCAGCGCAATGTCACCGAGCTTGGCGCGCTCGCCGATTGCCAGCGTTGCAAGAAGCGCCAACAAAAACACCGCTACATTGAACGCAAGCAACCGCGCAACGATGGAGAGCAACTTTTGCAAAACGATCTGCACGCGAGAAACAGGGTGCGTGAGCAGAAACTCCGCCGTGCGATTTCTCTCCTCATCGGCAAGCGCCGCCATGCCGAGGAGTGCCGCGAACATACCGCCTGCAAGCCCCATCGTATTGCCGAATTCAATGGCAAAATAGCCGCTAAACTCGCCAAAGTTTACATTGTTCATGCCAAACGCATCCGTAAAGGCGCCCATGCTTGAAAACATATCGCCGATATCCCCCATTTGCGAGGTCATCTCGGGATAGATCACAATGGAAACGCAAAGCAAAAAAGCAACCACCGCCGACCACACGATCAACGCCGTGCGTCCGCGCTTTAACTCATGGAAAAAGAGTGTCATTTTGTCGCATCCTCCTTTTCATAGTAGTGCAAGAGCACCTCGTCAAACTCGGGGTCTGTGATCGTAACATCGCGAGGTGAGAGTGTCGCAAGTGTCGTCAAAAGTGCATCCGGCGCACCGTCGTAAAGAAAATGAAGCGCTTCGTTTTCCACGCGCAGGTCGCGCGCGGCAAGTGTGTCTGGCAGGGCTTCTACGCCGCGCAACGTCACACGCTTGATGCCCGTATATGCGAGCTTTTCGACACGGTCGCTCACCAGTACACGCCCCTCTCGAATAATAGCGGCATGGCGACAGTATCTCTCCACCTCAGAAAGCACGTGCGAGGATAAAAAGATGGTGGTACCTTGCTCATTTCTCTCCTGCAAAATCGCGTAAAACTCACGTTGCATCAAGGGGTCCAGTCCACTCGTGGGCTCGTCAAGAATACAAAGCGAAGGGTTGTGCTGCAATGCGCAAACGATGCCCACCTTCTTGCGATTACCAAACGAAAGTTCCTCCACGCGACGTGTGACATCCAGTTCCAAGCGCTCACAAAGTCGTTTTTGCTCTGCCTCGCATTTTACACCACGCAGTCCCGCCGAGAGGGAAAGCACATCGCCAACGCGCATGCCGTGGTAGAAATTGACCTCGGAGGGAAGATATCCCACGCGCGCAAGAATCTCGCAACGTGCGCTTACCGTATCGAATCCAAGCACACGCGCCTCGCCGGACGTAGGCGAGATCAAACCTAATAACGTGCGAATAGTGGTTGATTTTCCCGCACCGTTGGGGCCTATAAACCCAAAAAAGTCTCCCTCGGCTACGCTGAGATCGACCTCTTCGATGCCGCGCGCCTTGCCGTAAAACTTCGTAAGCTTTACCGTTTCGATCGCATTCACGTTATCCACCAATCCTTTCTGTAAGCGCTTCATAGATGGCTTTTGTTTCCTCGGCGCTTTTACCATTCACGACGATCTTTTTGCCACGAACCGTCAGCACAACCACCGCATCGCATTTGGTATAGGAATAAAGTGTGTAATTGTCAAACTCACTATTGTTAAATGCGCCCAAGGAGAGTTTGGGAGAGCCATACCCCATCATGCGACTGCCTTTGGAAAATTCCTCTCGATACTCAATATCTTCAATATCGCTATATGCAATCGTGGCATCACCATGATAGGTTGCTTTGATTTCCAAAGAATCCTCACCATAATGCGTCGTAACGTTGCCCGTAAACAGCATCACACAAACCACCACGGCAACGAGCGGCAAAAGAATCGCACTTGCGATCGTGCTGCTTTTTTTCTTCTCTACGACATATACATTCTCTTTGAGCATCCCCTCGCGCAACTGCTTTCTGTAATAAACGTATGAGGCAACAACAGGAATAGTCATCGCCACAAGCAACAGGATAAACATACCCGCAATCGAAAATTCCATCGGCAAGAAAACAAGGGGTGTCATAGCAATGCCGCAGATCATCCACGTTTTACCTGCCAGACGGTGCGTATAATTCCAGTTTTCATCGCTGGCAAGCGTCCATTTCAATTTGATGCCCAACGTGCGATTGCGCGTGCACTTTGGCATATAATTACCGACCACCGCAAGGAGCACACCAACAATTACGACAGTAAATGCAACCATATCAAAGTTCATACCGAATATGGCAGCGTACATGAGCGTCGACACGTACAACGAAATACCGGGAACGATCCAATACATCATTCCCAACACCTTCTTACTCTGCCTCGTTTTCTTGTTATCCCACAATGTGGCAAAAATACAAAGCCAATGAATCACAAGCAGGATAACGGGTAGTAATACGACCGCTACAAAGCGGCTGCCAAAGCCATCAGCTACACCGTCTACGCCCCAATGGATTGCAACCTGCTCGGGTATTTTGTTCCATACAACGATGCCGAATACGATTGGCACTACAATGAGCAGCGAGCTTACGAGCATCTTCCACACGTTACACTTCTTCATCATTTCTCTCCCCTTTCAGGTCCGTCACGAAAAGCATGATTTCCTCAAGCACGGACGCATTCAATTCATAGTAAATATATTTCCCCTCGCGCGTGTCGCGTATTAAATCAGCGTCCTTCAACACCGACAAATGCCGAGAAATGGCGGCACCCGTAATATCAAAGTGCTCCACAATCTCGCCCGCGGAGAGACGCCCCGATTTGAGCAGCTTTAGAATATTACGCCGCACAGGATCAGACAATGCGCGCAACGTTTGCTGTATGCCCATCACGTTCTCCTTTCTTCATTTAACCAACTCGTTAAATATAGTATAGCACGCTTTCCCCAGTTTGTCAATACAAAAAGCACCGAGTCATCCCCGGTGCTTTCCCTTATTTTCCTACGCAGAAATTGGCAAAAATATCGGCAAGAATCGCCTCATCCACGGCTCTGCCGTCCACCTCGCCAAGCGCGCGCATCGCAAGCTCGACGTCGATAAGAGCGGCATCCATCGGCACGTCGGCGCGAAGCGCCTCTGCCGCGCAAGAAAGTGATTCCACTGCATTGCAAAGTGCGGCGTGCTGTCTGGCATTTGCCACAATGGGATCCTCGCGCAAATCAATACCGTCAACGAGGTACAGCCCCTCAACGGCTTGAATAAGCGGTGCAATCTCACCGTTGGCGGCGCTCACGCGCACTACGCGCGAAAAATCCGCAAGCAACGTCGTATCAAATACGTCGCCGCGATCACATTGATTGAGTACGATCACCACGGGCGTCTCGCTTGTCGAAAGTTCGGCAAGCAATGCACGCACCTCTACATTTGCCGCACTCGAGGCATCAAGCACGCAAAAGATTAGCTCTGCACGCGCCATTTCCTCTCTCGCGCGCGTCACTCCAATGCCTTCCACGGCATCACCTGTTTCGCGCAAACCCGCCGTATCGCAAAGGCGAAGCGTCACGCGCCCGAGTGCCACCGTTTCGCACAGTACGTCGCGTGTCGTACCCACAATATCGGTAACAATCGCCGCCTCTCTGCCCACAAGCGCGTTATACAACGTAGACTTTCCTGCATTAACGGGGCCGCAAATAACGGTGCGAACACCCTCTGCAACGGCGTGACCTGTGCGATAGCTCTTCGCAAGTGCAACAAGCGCGTCGCGTCTACTTGTCAACGCCGCGATCATTTCTCCGCGGCTCATGCTGTTCAAATCCTCGTCGGGAAAATCAATTTTTGCATATGCATCTGCCATCAGAAGCGAAAGCGAGGAAAAGCTTTCCTCCAATGCACGTGCAAGCGTCCCCCTCATGCCACCGCGCGCGAGCGCCACCTGTCCCGTTGTCTTGGCTTCGAGCAGTGCGCCGAGCGCCTCTGCCGAGGATAGCTTCATCTTGCCGTTCATCACAGCACGACGCGTAAATTCACCCGGAAGCGCCTCTCGCGCACCTGCCGCGAACACCGTCGAGAGCACCTGCTCGGTGAGCAATACGCCGCCATGACAGGAAATCTCCGCCACGTCCTCCCCCGTAAAAGAATACGGGGCGTTAAAATAGGTCGCCAGACCCTCGTCAATCACCACGCCGTCTGCGTCGCGAATCTCACCATACACAGCGCAACGCGGGCGCTCTACGGGAGAAGCGCCGCGTGCCACAAACACCGCATCAAGAATCTTGCGCGTTTGTTCCCCCGATATGCGGATTACGGCTATTCCGCCTTTTCCGCGCGGTGTAGAAACGGCGGCAACGGTATCAAAAATCATAGTACTCTCCTTTACAAAAAGGGGCAAGCGACACGCGCTTGCCCCTTCGTCTTCGGCGCATGCTATTAGAATTCGCCGTAGTCCTCGTCGTGATGTGCGGGCGCGGCAACGGTATCCTCAAGATACAATACCACGCGGCGGTTATTCTCACTGCCGATAGAGTTGGTGGAAACACCCTCGATCTTCTGCACCTCAGAGTGGATAATGCGGCGCTCGTAAGGGTTCATAGGCTCCAAAGTTTGGCTCTTCTTGTAACGCAAGACCTTTTCTGCCTTGTTGCGTGCGAGAGCGCGAAGTGTCTCCTCGCGCTTGCCGCGGTAGTTCTCAATATCCACGGTTATGCGGCAGAACTCGCGCTTTTCTCCTGCCACCTTCTTGTTAGCAGCAAGATTCGCAAGATACTGGAGAGAGTCGAGCGTGTCGCCATGATGGCCAATGAGAACGCCTGCGCTCTCTCCCATCACACGAATGAGCTTGTTCTCGCCGTCCTCGCTCATAGTAACACTTGCCTCAAGGCCCATGCTTTCAACGAGGGAACGGACGAAATCCAGAGCAAGCTCTGCCCCCGAAAGCGTGTAGCTGGCACTGATCTTGGCAGGTGCCGCGCCAATGCCAAGGAAGCCCTTCTTAGCTTCCTCCAAAACGGTATATTCGATCGCGTCGGCGTTCGGTGCGCCCAGCTCCTCTACGGCGCGGGCAACTGCTTCCTCAACGCTTTTTGCGACAACGATGGTTTCCTTCTTCACTGTCGTTTCCTCACTTCTTTTTGTCATTCTTGCGGTCATTCTTCAAGGGAGCCGCATCCAAATTAGCCTTCTGCGCTCTTCTTTGCTCTTCGGCTCTTGCCGCTTCTTTCAACCGGCGCTCGGAGGGGGTATCTTCCTCTTCTTCGTCATCGTAACGAACTGCACGTTCACGAGGAGGAAGATCATCCTCTTCATCAATATAGTGCAAGGACTTCTTCTGCTTTACGGGCACTTCGATAGGTGCTCTATCCTCAGGACGCATCTTGCCCTTCATCTCACGCTCCGCCTTCTTGTAGTCCTCCTCGGTAAACTTGGGCAAAGGCATAATCTTGTTTAAGATCACCTTTTCCAACATACCAACAAGACACTTGAAGATCCAGTAGATACCAATAGCTGCGGGTGTAATGAAAGTAATAAATACACTCATCAAAGGCATGGTAATGTCCATCATAGCATTGGAGCAACCTGCCTGAGGATCCTGTGCTGCGGGCTGATAAGAAAGTTTGCGAGCAACCTTCATGCTAAAGAAGTATGCAACGAAGGTCAGAACGGGAACGAGCAACAGCCAAGAGAACTCCTTGAAACTGGGAACAAGACCCGTGTTCACGTTTCCGATCATAAAGTTAAGCGAGGTGATACCTTCGGGAAGGTCTGCCGCACATTCAGCAGCGTTGGAGTAGTACGCAAAGTCGGCAAACTTCTCTCTCCAGCCCTCAAAGCCGTTCAAACGGGAAAGCAGCTCAATGGTGCCGCCGCGGCTGTTGGAAAGATTCATGCCGAGACCACCTGCAGCACGAGAGGTGCCTACAAAGGTCATCAGTGCGTTAGAAAGCTCTGCGGATCTGCCGAACACGTACTGCAAGGGGTTAATCACAATGTTATACAGTGCAATCACCACAGGCATCTGTACGAGCATGGGCAAGCAGCCGCTCATGGGGTTGAAGCCCTCGTCCTGATAGAGCTTCTGGATCTCCTGCTGAAGCTTCTGCTGCGTCGCCTGATCGGTTCTGCCTGCATACTTCTTGCGGATTGCGCGTTCCTTGGGGGAAAGTCTTGCTTGCTTGATGGAGTTCTTCTGCTGAAGAATACTGAAATAGATCAGCACGATCTCCACGATAATGGCAAAGAAGAACAATGCCACAACGTAGTTATCAAAGGCAACGTAGTGCGTAATAAGCTGCAAAAGCTTACCGACCCACACGAGGATAATACCCGGAAATCCGGTGCTATCAAGATTGACCTCGGTCTTCATCTCAGTAACGATCGTCTCTACCTGTTCGGCAGTAAGCGCATCACGTGCCTCGGCAAATCGATCAAGCGACACCGTATCCTCTGCGGCACGAAGCTCGTCCGCAATAGGCTCAAGCGCCTTCTTGGCTGCCTCCACGTTGACCTCGCCCTTCACCGCCGCAGCATCCGAGTTCTTGTCGAAACCTTCGGCGCTCACGTCGTGTCCGCGATAAGCGGAAACGAACGCCTCACGTACAGACGCATCCTGAGGGATCTTCTCGCTAAAGTACTTCTCGGCGGTTACGTAGTTCTCCCACGTATAGTCTGCGGAAGCACTCTTTCTGCCGCATGCGCTGCATACGCATACAAGCATCGTAAGTGCGAGTGCGATAAGGAGCACTCTTTTCATGGTTTTCATCTTCATTTGATTTTCATCCTTTCCATGGATGGGGGACCGTTCAGGAGCAATGCTCCTCGCCCTCCTTGCGAGACGCTGTACTGTCGCCGTGCGCCTCTTGCGCACCGCCTTTGCCGTCGTCTCCCCGGCAAGGATCGCCACTCTCGCAGCAATCATCGTCACATACGGCTGGGATCTTCCTCGAACCCTTATATCGAAAACCCTTTTCGGGCACGGGGTCATAGCCGCCGACGCTACAAGGATTGCAACGAAGGATTCGCCAGACCGTGAGGATCATTCCCATAAAAAATCCACGCTTTTCAAACGCCTCGATGGCATAAGTCGAACAGCTTGGCACAAACCGACAGCACGGTCCGCCCTTGCGTGGAGAAATGTGTTTTTTGTAAAAGCGCACTAGCGCAATGCAAAGTTTTTTCATTTGGCACGATCAAGAAGCCCCAGGCGTTCAAATGCGCAAGCGAGTTCTCGCTCGACATCCTGCATCCTTTTGCCGCGGATCTCCTCTCTTGCCACCAATACCACAAGATAGCCCGTTTTGAGGCCGCGCGCTTTTACGGCGCGATAACCCTCTCGCAAAAGACGCTTGGCACGATTACGCGCCACGGCGCCGCCGATCTTTTTACCGACCGACAGTCCTACCCTGTTGAAGTATTCCTTCTTCGGGTTAGCCAGCATCAACCGCTTCGCGGCGTAGTCCCGAAGGACGTAGACCGCCACGAGCCGCCCGACAGCTCGCTGTCCTTTGTGAAAGGCCTTGTTATAAAGGTGATGTTCCTTGATTGCGTATTCCTTCATGTTGCCTGTAACCTGCTTCCGTGTTTGTGAATGTTGCTGGGGAAAATTCTGCTTTGCGTGAAATCGTTATTCGTGAAAAATGACCGATGGGCAATACGCGTCATCGGTCATCAATCATCATCAACTATGTGGACAGCGAGATCAGTAAGTGAGTCTCTTTCTGCCTTTCGCACGTCTTCTCTTCAGAACGTTTCTGCCGTCTGCAGTTTTCATTCTCTTTCTGAAACCGTGCTCTTTCTTTCTCTGACGCTTTTTGGGTTGGTAAGTTCTGAGCATAATGGCACCTCCTTAAAATCGAAATCGGAAGCGTATCGGGCCACAAGACACAATGCACGCTTTTTACAGTGACAACATATATTATATACGAAACAAATCTTGCTTGTCAAGAGTTTTTTTTATTTTAGGTGATTTTTTCTCATTGACCCTTATATGGATGGCAACTTTCAGGAGATTTTTCATAAAAAAGCTCCCTGGTCCGCAAACAAAAGGGGTTCTCTCTTATTTTTTGAACGCACGCGCGTATATCTGCTTGAAATTTTGACAGCTCGCGGAGTAGTAAATACCAACGGCTTTTGGAAACATCATACTTAGCCAAAACCGGCCGTCGACTTCATCGCCGTTGAACAGACCAATGAGAACCAAAAGCAAAAATCCCCTTGGTCTTGGGCAACACCACGGTTGACAAAAAGAGAGCCGCATCATGCGATGCGGCTCTCTTTTGTCAGGATGCGTACAACACATCCTCCACTCCGCCGGGAAGCGCCCCGCCTTGCAAAATCAAAAAGGCATATCCTTCCTCGCGCGCAATTGCGGAAACGCGTGCATCTCCCATTCTAAAATACAAAGTGGGGCGTTCACCGCACACCATAACGTAAGGGTTTGTATTAAGCGCAAGCAACTCGCAGATCAACGGCTCGTCAAGCGCCCTTGCAAGCAACACCGCGGTATTATAAACGGTAACACCCACAAACGCACTGCCCTGTCTGAGCGAACTTGCGATAAACGTTACACCGAGCTTGTCCATGCGTGCATTTACGGTGTGAAGAAACGCCGCTTCGCTTTCGCCCATCAGCGAAGAAAGCAACAACATCGTATCGTCGCCGCCTTCCATAAGCCAAAGGCCGAGAATCTGTTTGACGCTCAACGTGGCGCCGACATATACACCGGGCGTGGTAGGAACAACGCCGCCAAGCATCTCGGCGCGAACGACGATCGTACTTTCAATCCTATCAAAATCACCCATAGCTTCCACAACGGGAAGCGCTACGGCAAGGCGACGCGCAAGCGTTGCGTCAATAGAAGCATCCTTGCCAACAAGCGCAGAAATAACATGGGTTTCGGTGTCCGAAAGCAACAGTGCATTCACGCCGCTTGGTGCCGTCGTTATCGTGTTCTCATCGGTGAACAACGCATACAGCGCGGGAATCGTATAACTTTCGACCTCATAGCCGCACAGTTGACACTTTCGCAAAAAAGAACCCTCGTCCTTTTCGGTCGGTTCTACTCTGTGATCCGCATATGTATGGACCTGCTTGGTCACATCATCGGGAATCTGAAGAGTTACACCTTGTTCTGCGTGGCAGATCTTGCAATAGCGCACGCGAACCCCCCGTTGCTGACAGCTCGGCAGCGTTGCGTCATACCAGTATCCGTACACGTGGGTATGGGTGTCATCGGCATAAGAAATGCCTTCTTGCTTGACACCACAAGCACAAAGCAGAAAAAGCAACGCCAAAAGCAGCGCCACGATTTTCACTATTCTCATACCGTCACCCCCTTTTTCGTTTTTACGGTTGTTTTGCCGTCAGTTCGATCAACAATCGTTTGTTATCGGGTTGCACCTTCGCCTCGTGTGCCGCCTTGTTGCGGCGCAACGCGCCGCAACGGCGACAGCGATGGATGATGATATATCCGCGCTTCGCATCGGGCAACACGCTGACGGGCTCCAATTCACCGCCACACTCACTCGCCCTATCCCCCGGATTGACGTCCACATGTAAGCTCCAGAGGCAGAACGGGCAATGATTGCGAGAGGTATAACCCAAAGGCTGCACCTCTTTTCCGCAGTGCGCGCAAACGAACCCGTCGTCGTTTTTAATAAATCGCTTTACTTCCATTCCGTGCGCTTACTTTTTGAGCGCAATTGCCGCCTTCGCCTTCTCCACAAGGTTTTGAGGCGTGAGACCGTACTTCTCGAGAAGCGCGGGAACGGTGCCGGATCTACCGTACTGATCCTCTACTCCAACGCGAAGCACCGGCACGGGATAGGCTTCGCCAACAACCTCTGCCACAGCAGAGCCAAGACCGCCGATAATGTTGTGCTCCTCTGCGGTTACGATCGCGCCCGTTTCACGTGCGGCGGCGATCACGATCTCGCGGTCAAGGGGCTTGATGGTGTGAATGTTGATCACACGCGCCGAAATGCCCTCCTCCTTAAGTTTAGCGGCAGCAGTAAGTGCCATATCGACCATAATGCCCGTTGCAACCAAGGTCACGTCGCTACCCTCATTGACCAGGACTCCCTTGCCCATTTCAAACTCGTACGTATCCGCATCGTTGATCACGGGAACAGCGTAACGTCCAAAGCGCATATAAACGGGACCGTCGTGCAACAACGCCGCCTTAACAGCAGCCTTTGCCTCCACTGCATCCGCAGGATTGATGATCGTCATGCCGGGAATCGTACGCATTAACGCGATATCCTCGTTGCACTGGTGCGTAGCACCATCCTCGCCTACGGTAATGCCGGCATGCGTTGCGCCGATCTTCACGTTGAGGTGCGGATAGCCCACGGTGTTGCGCACTTGCTCAAAAGCGCGACCTGCCGCAAACATCGCAAAGGAAGACACAAAGGGCACCTTCCCTGCCGCAGCAAGACCCGCGGCAACCGCCATCATATTGCCCTCTGCGATACCGCAGTCAAAGAATCTTTCCGGAAACTTCTTTTTAAAAATACCCGTTTTGGTCGCTGCCGCAAGGTCCGCATCCAGCACCACGAAGTCGTATTGTTCGCCAAGCTCGGCAAGGGCGTTGCCGTAGGCCTCTCTTGTTGCAATCTTATCTGCCATATCAGCTTCCCTCCTTACATTTTCGCCTTGACGTCTGCGACGGCAACAGCGTACTGCTCATCATTGGGAGCGGAGCCGTGCCAGCCCACCTGATTTTCCATAAAGGAAACGCCCTTACCCTTCACCGACTTCACGATGATTGCGCTGGGCTTACCCTTTACGCTACGCGCTTCAGCGAAAGCGCGCTCAAGGTCGTCAAAATCATGCGCGTCAGCGGTAATAACGTGGAAACCAAACGCATCAAATTTCTTGTCGTGAGGCATGGGATTCATGACCTCGGTAATGGGGCCGTCGATCTGCAAACCGTTGAGGTCGAGAATCACACACAGGTTGTCGAGCTTGTAGTGAGCAGCAAACATAGCTGCCTCCCACACCTGTCCTTCCTCGCTCTCGCCATCGCCAACAACGGTATAGGTGCGATAATCCTTGCCATCAATCTTGGCGGCAAGCGCCATACCGCAAGCAGTGGAAATACCAAGACCAAGAGAGCCCGTAGACATATCGACGCCGGGCGTGTGTTTCATATCGGGGTGACCCTGCAAATAGGAGTCAATTTTGCGAAGCGTCTTAATATCCTCGCGCGGAATAAAACCCTTTTCTGCAAGCACCGCGTAGAGTGCAGGAGCACAATGACCCTTGGACAGCACGAAACGATCACGATCTGCCATGCGGGGATTACTCGCGTTTACGTTCATCTCCTCGAAATAAAGATACGTCATGACCTCCGCAATCGAAAGCGAGCCACCGGGATGACCCGACTTGGCGGCGTGTACACCTTCCAAAATATTCAGACGGACTTGCGCGGCAATAGCGGCAAGCTCATTCTTTCTCGTTTGTTCCATAGTTTGACCTCCTGTCATCATACAGACTACTACAAATAACATTATACAATGTTACCCGTGCATTGTCAAGCACGGAAAGTCACAAAATTGGGCCCTTAAAGCGCCAAAAACGCCAAAAACCCTGTCATTTCCAAAGCGCTTCCAAAGAACACGCCGAGGGCGAAAAGCGCAAGCGTGAAAAGCACGTTTTGTCCGAGATGCTTGTTCGTGCGAAAAAGCACCAAAAGTCCCGCTCCCGCGCCCGACAGCACACCCGACAGCATCGCTCCCGCGGAAATCACTCCTCTGGCGTACAGCGTAGCAATGGCAACAGACGCCGCACAATTGGGCACAAGACCGATCAGTGCCGCAACACTCTCGCCAAGAACGGGAATGCCGCCGACAAACACAGCCAACGCTTCCGTCCCTACAAACTCTAACAGCAAGCCAAGCACGAGATTGACCGCCAGCACGAAAAGCCCGATTTGCCAGGTGTGGTGAAATGCCGAGCGCCACACGCCGCGCTCGCAATGACAATGCTCCTCATCGCAAAACGCTTCTACATGGGGCTTCTTGATATAGCGACGAAGCACGAGATCGGTCATAAAGCCACACAACGTCGCTATCACGAACTTGACACCTAACACGGCAAGTACGCGCGGGAGTGAGATTCCGGCTCCTAACAGCACAGGCAACATCTCGTCAGACGTGGCGAGAAATACCGCCAGAACCGTGCCGGGCGTGACGATGCGTGCAGCAAACAATCCCGCCGCGACAGCAGAAAATCCGCACTGCGGAATAAGACCGAGCAACGCGCCGATAAGCGGCCCCATCCGCCCCGCTCGCGCGATGGCGTTTTTTACACCGTCCCCTGCCTTATGCTCCAAAATCTCCATCAAAAGATACGTTAAAAACAAGAACGGCAACAGCTTTAACGTGTCGTGCGTACCATGCCACAACACTTGCAAAAATTCAATAAAACTCATACCGTCACCGCTCCTTTCTTGCCACATTCCGCACAAACACCGTAAAGCACAGAGCGGCCACGGTCAGTGCAAAACCCATGCGCCTTTTGCAAATGCTCCGCAATCTCAGTGCTGCAACCACACTCTAAATGCCACACGCTGCCACATTGCAGACAATGCAGATGAAAATGTGCATCGCAATGATGTGCGTTGCCGACGTATTGATAGGCATGTCCTTGTGCGGGCGGCGGCAGTCTGTGACGCTTAACCACGCCCGCCTCACACAGTTCAGAAAGCATACGGTATACCGAGCTCTTACCCGGCGCATCCTGGTTATTTTTTAAAGAATGGTAGATCTCCTGCGCGGTGCGCGGTGTTCTCGCCATATCGGCAAGATGCGCTTCAAGCAGTACCCTTCCCCTCGTTTGATATTGTTTCTTTTCCATAGCATCCCCTTTAATATGAGAACAGTTCTCATATTATAACGCAAAGCCGCGCAAATGTCAACGCAAAACGCCACAATTCCCTTGACAAATATATAACAAAGGGTGTATAATAAGCGATGAAGATGATGGGAAGGATGGTGGCACCTTGCAACGAGGAAAATTCATCGTGTTTGAAGGCATTGACGGCGCGGGGAAATCCACCCAGATCGGTTTACTTGCCGCACATCTGCGCGCCAAGGGAAGAACCGTCCAAACAACGGCAGAACCCACCGACACCGACACGGGGCGCATGCTCCGTGAAGCGCTCTCAGGCAATCCCCCTCGCACGGGGGCACAAATGGCGGCGCTTTTCGTGCTTGACCGCATCGGTCATAGCCACGAGATCGAAGCATTGCTGTCAAGCGGTATAGATGTCATTTGCGATCGCTACTACTATTCCTCACTCGCCTATCAAGGCTCTATTTGCGACTATGAATGGGTGCGCCACATGAATTGTGAGTGCCCCGATATTATCCATCCCGACCTTTGCGTTTTCCTTGATCTCTCGCCCGATGCAGCCCTGGCACGCATCCAAAAGCGTGGCGAAGCAACCGAGATTTATGAAAAGGAAGAAACGCTTACACGGGTGCGCGAAACGTTCCTGCGTGTGTTTGATACACTCACCGACCGCGTGGCACTCATTGACGCATCGGCCGCAGCCGACAAGGTTGGCATCGCCGTTGCAACCGCAGTAGATCAAATTTATAACAACATATAAAAAGGAGATATTCAACATGAAAGCTGTAATGTATGGCGCCGGTAATATCGGCCGCGGCTTTATCGCAGAGCGCTTCTACCTCTCCGGTTACGAGACCGTGTTCATTGACGTAAACACCCAAATGGTAGACGCGATCAATGAAGCAGGCAAGTACCCCATCTACGTAACCATGGGCACCGAGTACGTCCCCACCTGGGTGGAAAACGTCCGTGCTGTGAATGGTCGCGACGAGGCAGCTGCTATTGCAGAGATTGCAAGTGCAGACCTCATGGCAACCGCCCTTGGCGCAAACGTGCTTCCCTTCGTTGCACCTCTGATTGCAAAGGCAATCGGCGCACGCCGCGCGGCAGGTGCAAAGCCCCTCAACATCTTCATTTGCGAGAACCTGATTGGTTCCGACAAGTATCTGCACGATCTCGTTGCCCCCCACGTTGCAGCTGAGGATGTGGACTTCTTCAATGAGTCTGTCGGTTTCGTGAGCGTTGTGGTTGGCAGAACCGTCCCCCCCACGCCCGCAGAATTCACCGCCAAGTATCCCGCCGCTGTTTGTGCAGACGTATATAGCGAGCTGCCCGCAAACCCCATCGGCCTTCGCCCCGTTGGTTGCGAAATGCCCCCCGTCAAGGGCCTTGTGGTATTCACCCCCTTCGAGTATTACATCGAGCGCAAGCTCCTTATCCACAACATGGGTCACGCAATGACCGCATACCTCGCATACCTTAAGGGCTACAACTACGTTCATGAAGGCACCGATGATGCGGAAATCAAGTACTTCGTCATGCGCGCACTCATTGAGTCCGCACGCGCACTCGCTAAACGTCACGGCGCACCCACCGATGACACCGTTCGCTTCGCAGAGGAGCTCGTTCCGCGCTACGAGAACAGACTCCTTATGGACTCCCTTGACCGCGTAGGCCGTGATCCCAAGCGCAAGGTTGCCGCAACCGACCGTCTGGGTGGCGCATTTAAGATGGTGCGCGAGCAGGGCGGCGTTCCTGCTTACATCGCAATCGGCATTGCCGCTGCATACCTCTTCCGCAATGAGGGTGACCCCGCCTCTATCGAGATCACTGATTTCGTGAAGGAGAACGGCATCGTTGCAGCTGTTGCCAAGTATAGTGATATCACCGATGCTGCTGACGCTGCAATGGTTGAAACCTTCTATAACATGCTTGCCCGCAAGGCGGACTTCGCTGAGTACCTCCCCGTACTGGCTGTCTATCTGCGCACCGAGCACTAATACAAAAAGCACCCCGTTTAGGCTGCTTTTTCTAATGAAAAGCAAAAGGACGCCGATTGGCATGTTTGCTTCGGGGGGGCTCACGTTTTTCGGCTGCGCCGAAAAGAACGGTCGCAAGCGACCTCCCTTGAGGGTTCTCACACCCCCCCTCGACACCAAAAGCAAAAGGACGCCGATTGGCGTCCTTTTGCTTTTGGTGGAAACGGGGGGGCTCGAACCCTCGACCTCACGGATGTGAACCGTGCGCTCTAACCAACTGAGCTACGCTTCCTTATTTAATTTGCGACAGGAAACCGCCCGTGCGATTTTGGTCGGAATGACAGGATTCGAACCTGCGACATCCTGGTCCCAAACCAGGCGCGCTACCAACTGCGCTACATCCCGATTGAGAGGGGCGGTTCCCTGTCTACCCTGCTATTATATCAAAAGGCACTCCCCTTGTCAACCCCTTGTTGCCGAATTTTTTGCGCGTTTTTTCGCGTCTTGACGCCACTTTTAATTGACAGAAAACACGGCGCGTGTTATACTTACAATATATTCGGCGAAAGGAGTCCGCTATGACGCAAAAAGAAAAAAAGGAACGCATGCGCGCCATTGTTGCGGCGCTGGAAGAAATCTATCCCGTCCCCATATGCGCTCTTGAATCGGGCGGCGATCCTTGGAAGTTGCTCATAATGGGACGCCTTTCCGCACAATGTACCGACGCACGCGTCAACATTGTATGCCGCGATCTATTCGCACGCTTCCCCACCGCAAAAGATCTTGCGTATGCCGATCAAACGGAGGTGGAAGACATCATTCGCCCCTGCGGTCTTTTCCGCACCAAGGCACAAAACATCATCGCCGCATCGCGCATGCTTGTCGAAAATTTCAGTGGTGAAATGCCATCAGACATGCATGCTCTGCTCGACTTTCCCGGCGTTGGCAGAAAAATTGCCAACTTGCTGCGCGGTGACCTGTTCGGTCTACCCGCAATCGTGGCAGACACACACTGCATTCGCCTTTGCGGACGCTTCGGTATATACCCGGAAAAAGAGAAAAACCCCACCCGTGTAGAGGGCATTTTGGTAAAATTGGTGGAACCCGAAAAGCAAAGCGACCTTTGCCACCGCCTTGTACAGTTTGGCCGCGACGTGTGTACCGCACGCGCGCCTCGTTGCAACGAATGCCCCCTTCAACACCTCTGCGAGAAAGGAAGAAAACAATATGACTGATATGCATCTGTCCGACATTATGAAAGGGCGCCCTGATACAATGGGGCGCACCGAACGCGAGATCGCCGTTTACGACTATCTGGACGCCCTCTCCATTCCCTACCGCGTGGTCTTCCACGACACAGCCGAAACCATGGAAGCATGTGAAACAATCGACGCCCGTCTGGGGGTCAAAATGTGTAAAAACCTATTCCTCACCAATCGACAACAGACCGACTTCTATCTACTTCTAATGCCCGGCGGCAAGCCTTTCAAGACCAAAGAGCTCTCCGGTCAGCTCGGCGTGGCACGCCTTTCCTTTGGCTCGGGTGAGCAGATGGAAGCGCGCCTCGGCTTGCTCCCCGGTTCAGTTAGCGTGATGGGGCTTATCAACGACAAAACTCATACCGTTCGCCTGCTAATCGACAAAGATCTGCTCGCAGACGCTGAACTTGGCGCACACCCTTGCATCAACACCGCTTCTCTTGCCATTTCGATGCGCGATCTTTTGGACAAATTCCTGCCCGCCACGGGGCACGCCCCCACTATGGTCACGCTTATCGGCGAATAACACGCAAAACACAAAACAAAAGCCCCTCTTTGAGGGGCTTTGTTGCATTTTACACAAAGTTGCAAAATGCACGCGAAAATTCTTGACAAAGCGCACGTTATAAAGTATAATATAAGAGCAATTACATAAATAAAGGATTCCTGTGACTGACGGAAAACGTGAATGGGCCAACCCGAAACACAGTGGAGCAGGAATTCGATGGGGAATTTCTTCCCCGCCGACCGTCTGGGCACACCATCCTTGCAACTGACACGAAAGCAGTGTCTTGCTACGGCATGAGTGTGTCTTATTTTATTTTCAAGGAGGCTTTTCCCGTGAGCAAAAAAGTAGGCATCATTATGGGTAGTGACAGCGATCTGCCCATCATCAAAAAAGCAACCGACATGTTAAAGTCGCTTGATATCCCCTTTGAGGTACACATTTACTCCGCGCATCGCACCCCCATTGAAGCAGCCGCGTTTGCATCCTCCGCAAAAGAAAATGGCTTTGGTGCACTGATCTGCGCGGCCGGCATGGCAGCACATCTCGCGGGCGCAATCGCCGCAAACACGGTGCTTCCCGTGATCGGCATTCCCTGCAAATCCTCGAACCTGGACGGTCTGGACGCACTGCTCTCTACCGTCATGATGCCCACGGGTATTCCCGTAGCAACCGTCGCCATCGACGGCGGCGGCAACGCAGCACTGCTTGCCGCACAGATCCTCGCCACCTCTGACGAAGCGCTCTACGAACGCCTTGTGGCAAAACGCGCGGCGGACGCCGCCAAGGTCCTTGAAAAGGACGCAACCGTAATGGATAAACTCAACTGAGTATTCAATAAATTTCACCTATAAGGAGAAAAAGAAAATGGCTAACAAACTTGTTTACACCGGCAAAACCAAGGACGTATTCGCACTCGACAACGGCAACTACCTGCTCAAGTTCAAGGACGACTGCACGGGTAAGGACGGCGTGTTCGATCCCGGCGAAAACAGCGTCGGTCTCACCATCGAGGGCGTAGGCGACGTGAATCTCCGCATGTCCATCTACTTCTTTGAAAAAATCAACGCCGCAGGCATCCTCACCCACTATGTGAGCGCAGACCTTGCAAATACCACGATGGAGGTTAAACCTGCAAAGGTGTTCGGCAAAGGTCTTGAGGTTATCTGCCGCTATAAGGCAGTCGGCTCCTTCTACCGCCGTTATTCCGATTACTGCACCGAGGGTCAGGATCTTCCCGCATACGTCGAGACCACCTTCAAAAACGACGAGAAGGGCGATCCGCTCGTTACCAAGGACGGTCTTGTTGACCTTGGTGTTATGACCTCCAAGCAGTACGACGACCTCAAGGACATGACCCAGAAGATCACCAAGATCGTTGCCGACGACCTCAAGGCTAAGGGTCTTGATATGTATGACATCAAGTTTGAATTCGGCTATGACGCAGACGGCAACGTTATGCTCATTGACGAAATTGCTTCGGGCAACATGCGTGTTTACAAAGACGGCGCATATGTTGATCCCATGACGCTCAACACTCTTTTCTTCGCGTAATCAGGAGGAAAAGGACAACCAATGGGCGGTTTTTTCGGAGCAACCCTCAAAAGGGATTGCGTCATTGACGTCTTTTTCGGCGTCGACTACCACACCCACCTCGGCACACGCCGCGGTGGCATGGCGATCTTTGACCGCGTAAAAGGCTTTCATCGCCAGATTCACAACATCAACAACACTCCCTTTCGAACCAAATTCGAAAAGGATCTATTAGAATTCAGCGGCAACAGCGGCATCGGCTGTATCAGCGACACGGATCCGCAACCGCTGCTTGTTCGCTCACACCTGGGACTTTATGCCATCACCACCGTTGGTATCGCCAGAAACGCAGAAGAACTTGTGGAACGTTACTTCTCGGATCACGGTCATCAATTCATGGCTATGGGCTCAGGCGAAGTCAACCAAACAGAGCTGGTGGCAGCTCTCATCAACCAAAAAGATTCCCTCGTTGAGGGTATCCGTCACGCACAGGAAGAAATCGACGGCTCTATGTCGATCTTGCTCCTCCCAAACGACGGTTCTATCATCGCCGCGCGCGATATCGTGGGCAGAATTCCCGCCCTAATCGGCAAAAGCGAGGAAGGATGCTGCGTATCCTTTGAATCCTTTGCCTATCAAAAATTGGGTTTTGTCGACCACTACGAGCTAGGCCCCGGCGAGATCGTGCGCATCACGCCCGATGGCGTGGAGCAGCTTGTCGCCCCCGGCAACAAAATGAAAATCTGCGCATTCCTCTGGGCGTATTATGGCTATCCCAACTCGTCCTATGAGGGCAAAAACGTAGAAATCATGCGCTATCGCAACGGCGAGATCATGGCGCGCGACGAACACAAAAACGGCACACTACCCGACGTGGACTACGTTGCAGGCATTCCCGACTCGGGCATTCCGCACGCTATCGGTTATGCCAACGAAACCAAAAAGGCATTTGCACGCCCCTTTGTAAAATACACCCCCTCTTGGCCACGCTCCTTTACGCCTCCCACGCAGGCGTTGCGTAACCAGGTCGCAAAAATGAAGCAGATTCCTGTCCCCGAACTCATTCAAGACAAGAAGCTAATGTTTATTGACGACTCCATCGTGCGCGGTACACAGTTGCAGGAAACGGTTGATTTCCTTTTTGATAACGGCGCGAAGGAAGTACACATGCGTTCTGCTTGCCCTCCCTTGATGTACGGCTGTAAATACTTGAACTTCTCTTCAAGCCGCTCCGAGATGGAGCTTCTCACTCGGCGCACCGTACAGGAACTTGAGGGCGACGAAGGGCAACGTCATCTGGACGAATACGCCGATGCCTCCACCGAGCGCGGCAAATGCATGTTGCGAAGCATCTGCAAAAAATTCGGCTTTGATTCCCTTGGCTATCAATCCCTTGACGGCATGCTTGAAGCGATCGGGCTTGACCGTGACAAGGTTTGCACGTATTGTTGGACAGGCAAAGACGATAACGATTAACAAAACAGAGAGGACACCGACATGGAAAAGAGTTTTTCTGAAAGCTATAAAGCCGCGGGTGTAGACATCACCGCGGGTTACCGCGCTGTGGAGCTCATGAAAAAGCACATTGCGCGCACTAAGAACGAAGGCTGTCTTGACGACGTTGGCGGATTCGGCGGTTGCTTTGGCCTGCCGATTGCCGGCATGGAGGAGCCAGTGCTCGTATCCGGCACCGACGGTTGCGGAACCAAGGTTAAGCTTGCCATTTTGATGGACAAGCACGACACCATCGGCATTGACGCCGTTGCCATGTGCGTAAACGATATCATCTGCGTTGGCGCAAAGCCCCTGTTCTTCCTTGACTATATCGCGTGCGGCAAAAACATCCCCGAGAAGATCGCCGAAATCGTTGGCGGCGTTGCCGAGGGTTGCGTGCAGTCCGGTGCAGCACTCATCGGCGGCGAAACCGCAGAGCACCCTGGCATGATGCCCGTAGAAGAGTACGACCTGGCAGGCTTTGCCGTTGGCATCGTCGATAAAAAGAAGATTCTTGACAACACCAAGATGGTAGCAGGCGATGTGGTAATCGCACTCCCCTCCACGGGCATCCACTCCAACGGCTTCTCTCTTTGCCGCAAGGTATTTGACATTGACAATAACAATCCCCAGCTCTACGTGGCACGCGAGGAACTCGGCGGCAAGACTATCGCAGAGGCACTTCTCGTTCCCACGCGCATTTACGTCAAGCCCGTCCTTGCACTCCTTGAAAAAGTGGACGTTAAGGGCATCTCTCACATTACGGGCGGCGGTTTCTACGAGAACATTCCGCGCTCTATCCCCAAGGGTCTGACCGCGAAAATCAACAAGTCCGCCGTTAAGGTTCTGCCCATTTTCGACCTGATCGCAAAATTCGGCAACATTCCCGGGCGCGATATGTTCAACACCTATAACATGGGCGTTGGCATGAGCATCGTCGTGCCCGCCGCACAAGTTGAAACTGCGCTCGAAGTGCTTCGTGCACACGGTGAAGACGCCTACGTAATCGGCGAGATCGTCGAGGGTGACGACGGCGTGGTGCTTGTCTGATGAGTGCTCGTAAAATCCGCGTAGCGGTGCTCGTTTCGGGCGGTGGAACCAATCTGCAAGCTCTGATCGACACCGCCGCCGCAGGTCACATGCCTCACGCACAGCTGGCGCTGGTTGTTTCCAATAAAGAGGGCGCTTTCGCCTTAGAGCGTGCCGCCAAGGCGGGTATCAAGGGCGTGACCATCACGAGAAAAGCCCTCGGATCCGCCGAGGCATTTGAGGAGGCGCTCATCGCAACGCTCCGTGAAAACGACATTGACTTGATCGTACTTGCCGGTTTCCTTGCCATTCTTTCCGAGAAATTTACCGCCGCCTATGAGCGACGCATCATCAACGTACACCCCTCCCTGATCCCCGCTTTCTGCGGAAAGGGATACTATGGCCTAAAAGTTCACGAGGCGGCGCTTGCCTACGGCGTGAAGGTCACGGGTGCTACGGTACATTTCGTTAACGAGATCCCCGATGGGGGCGAGATCATTCTGCAAAAGGCGGTGGAAATCCGAGAGGGCGACACCCCCGAGGTTCTCCAGCGCCGCGTCATGGAGGAGGCGGAGTGGCTACTGCTCCCCGCCGCTGTAGAAAAGGTCGCGCACGACCTTTCCGAAAAAGGAGAATAACATGGATATTTACGCAACGCCCACGATGGGCGACAGAATCAAGGGCAACCCCTACGTTGGTCGCGGCATCGTGCTTGGCATCACGCCCGACGGCAAAAAGGCCGCTGCTGCGTACTTCATCATGGGACGCAGCGTGAATTCGCGCAACCGCGTTTTCCGCGAAGAGCCGGACGGCATTCGTACCGAAGCGTTCGACCCGGCACTGATGAAGGATCCTCATCTAATCATCTATCACCCCGTCCGCGAGATCGGCAAAGGCTTGATCGTAACCAACGGCGACCAAACCGATACGATTTGGGAACATCTCGCCAAAGGCGAGAGCTGGGAGGCTGCACTTCGCACCCGTGAATTCGAGGACGACGGCCCTAACTGGACGCCCCGTATCTCCGGCATCACCGCAGGAAGTCGGATCGTAGCCATGTCGTTCTGTGAGCCAAGGAGTTGAGGCCTACTATTGTCTTCCTAAGACCGCTTGGCCCCCGACTTCGCCAAAGGCGAGAGCTGGGAGGCTGCACTTCGCACCCGTGAATTCGAGGACGACGGCCCTAACTGGACGCCCCGTATCTCCGGCATCACCGC
>JAZNAM010000086.1:0-17613 GCA_045586515.1 Eubacteriales bacterium | reverse complement strand
ACGATCCGACTTTTTCAATCTTACGGAAGGGCGCGATCAGGAAGCCGTATTCATTGACGCGGGCGTAGCTTGCAAGGTAGGAAATCAGACCGATGTTGGGACCTTCGGGGGTCTCAATGGGGCACATACGGCCGTAGTGCGTGTAGTGAACGTCACGCACGTCGAAGGACGCACGATCACGGGAAAGACCGCCGGGGCCGAGTGCGGACAAACGACGCTTGTGCGTGAGCGCCGCAAGGGGGTTGTTCTGGTCCATGAACTGCGAGAGCTGAGAGGAACCGAAGAACTCACGGATACCGGTTGCCACGGGGCGGGTATTGATCAGCATTTGAGGCGAGATCTTATCCGCATCCTGCGTTGCCATACGGTCGGTAATGGTCTTCTTCATGCGAACGAAAGCGGCACGCAGAGAGTTCTGGAGCTGCTCACCAACCGAGCGAACGCGACGGTTGCCCAAGTGGTCGATATCGTCGTAATGGCCGATATCGCGGTCGTGCATCAGACCAAGCATATAGTTGATGGAGGCGAAAATATCGTCCTTGGTGACGTGTCTGGGCGCAAGCTCTGCCGCGCGAAGACGCGCCATATCCTTGACCGCCTCAACGTCACCCTCTGCTGCCTCGATGATCTCAAGCAGAACGGAGGTGCGAACCTTCTCGTTGATGCCGCAATCCTTCAAATCGTAGCCAAGCAGGCACTCGGGCGCAACGGTGTTGTTGCCAAACACCTTTACGATGGCGCCGTCCTCAAGCTCGATCACGGCCTCGTTTACCGCTGCGTTCTCGATTGCCAGTGCGTCCTCATCGGTCAGCGTCACACCTGCCTCAAAAAGCACCTCGCCCGTGAGGGGGCTCACGACGGGAGCTGCCAGACGGCGGCCCGCAATACGGCTGTGAAGCGCAAGCTTCTTATCGAACTTGTAACGACCTACGGGTGCAATCTCGTAGTGGCTGGTGCTGAACAGCACCTCGGAGAGCATCTTCTGCGCCGCCTCAACGACTGCGGGCTCGCCCGGATGCATTCTGCGGTAGATCTCCTTGAGTGCTTCCTGGCCGGCGCTGGTGCGCTCGTGTGCAGCGATCTCTGCGGACTTGTCCTTCTCGAAGGTTGCACGCAGTCTTTCCTCCTCGCCGAATGCGGCAAGAATATCCTCGTCGCTCTCAAACTGGGAGGTTTCGCCAAGGGCGCCCAGTGCGCGGACAAACATCGTCAGCGGCACCTTGCACTTCTTGTCGATACGCACGTTGAGCACGCCGCTGTTGTCGGTTTCGTACTCCAACCATGCGCCGCGGTAAGGGATGATCTGGGCGGCGTAGTTGCGCTTACCCATCTTGTCGATCTCGGAGGTATAGTAAATACCGGGGGAACGAACGATCTGAGAAACGATCACGCGCTCCGCGCCGTTGATCACGAATGTGCCGTCATCGGTCATCAGCGGGATCTCACCCATGAACACGTCCGAGTTCTGCACCTCACCCGTTTGCTTGTTGGTAAGACGAACCTTTACGCGAAGGGGGGCGGCGTAGTTCACGTCACGCTCCTTGCACTCCTCCACAGTATACTTGGGCATCTGCGTGATCGAGTGCGACAGGAATTCGATCGACAGATTCCCCGAGAAGTCGGTTACGGGAGAAACGTCGCGCAGCACCTCTGCAAGACCTTCGTCCAAAAACCACTTGAAGGATTTGGTCTGGATCTCTACGAGGTTAGGCAGTTCCAGATTGTAACGCGCCTTGGAGAAGCTCTTTCTGGTGTTCTGACCGAGTTTTTGCTCTTTGACATTAACCATGTATTCTTTCACTCCATTCCTTGATGTGCCCGCGGCGTTTTTGTGCCGCGAACCTTTGGGACAACCGAGATCATTTTTTAGATAATATCGGTGAAATTCATTGCTGAAAGTCAAAAATAGCGACAATACAGCAATTATAATGCAGTTTAATATTATAGCAAAGCCCCATGGTCTTGTCAAGCCTTTTTTTATCTTTTTCTAAAAAAATTTCCAGAGCGCAAAAATATGTACAAAAGTATAATTTTTTGGATTGTTTGTGTTGTGAATGTTTTTCATGACCAAAGCGTAAAACTTTTTTTGACTTTTTTCAAAAAAGCCCTTGCAATTTAAAAGGCGGTATGCTATAATAACGAACTGTATGGATAACGGCGACAGCGCACCCTCTCAGGTGCTGTTGCAAAACCGCAATTTTTTGAAAGGAGTGAATGTCATGCCGAATATCAAGAGTGCAAAGAAGCGCGTTAAGGTTACCGCTACCAAGACCATGCAGAACAAAATGTTCCGCACCCAGCTCAAGACCGAGATGAAGAAGTACGAGGCAGCTGTTGCTGCTGGCGACGTCGCGCTCGCACAGGAGACCTACAAGAACGCCGTCAAGAAGATTGACAAGGCTGTTGCCCGTGGTCTTATCCACAAAAACGCTGGTGCTCGCAAGAAGAGCCAGTTCACCAAGAAGCTCAACGCACTTGCATAAGCAAGAAAATGATGGCACTCCGCCAACCCACGGAGTGCCTTTTTTCTATTCTTCTCTCTATTGACAACCCCACGCGTGCGTGGGTATAATAAAGGAAACAAGTACTAGGAGGCATCGCTATGTATTGCCGCAGCATCACCGAACTCGTGGGCGCAACGCCACTGCTTGAGCCCGTTCAATATAACAAAGCAAACGCCGCGACCGCGCGCGTTGTATGCAAATTGGAGTGTTTTAACCCCGCGGGCAGCGCCAAGGATCGCGTTGCGCTGATGATGATACTCGACGCCGAGGCGCGTGGGCTTTTAAAGCGCGGCGGCACGATTATCGAGCCGACCAGCGGAAACACGGGCATCGGCCTTGCCGCCATCGGCGTACCGCGCGGCTACCGCGTCATTCTCACCATGCCCGACACGATGAGTGCGGAGCGTCGCACGCTCCTTGCCGCCTACGGCGCTGAGATCGTGCTCACCGACGGCGCGCTCGGCATGCAAGGCGCCATTGACAAAGCGCTGGAGCTCTCGCGCGGCATCGAGGGCGCGTTTATCCCCTCGCAGTTTGATAACGAAGCCAACCCCAAAGCACACGAAGCGACCACCGCGCGTGAGCTTTTGGAGGACATGAACGGCCATATTGATATTTTGGTGGCAGGCGTCGGCACGGGCGGCACGCTCTCCGGCACCGCGCGCTATCTGCGCCGCCATATCCCCGACCTCAAGGTTGTGGCGGTGGAGCCCGCACGCTCTCCCCTGCTCTCGCACGGCAAGGCAGGCGCACACGGCTTGCAAGGCATCGGCGCCAACTTTGTGCCAAAGAACCTGGATCGCACACTGATCGACGAGGTATTCCCCGTCACCGAGGAGGAGGCGTACACCGCCGCGCGCAGGTTTGCCAAAGCTGAGGGAATCCTGGTGGGCATCTCGTCGGGCGCCTCTCTCCACGCCGCCACTGTGCTTGCCGCACGACAGGGTAACCACGGCAAGGTGATCGCGGTAATCCTACCCGACGGTGGAGATCGTTATCTCTCCACGCCGCTTTTCAAACCCGAATAAAACAGAAAAAGGAACGCTTACTGCGTTCCTTTTTCTTTCTCTGCCGTAACCCAGTCGAACACCGCCTTCGAAACGAGCGCAATAGCGGGGCCGAGTATGAAGCCCGCAACGCCAAAGAGCCCAAGTCCCACGTAAAGCGAGATCAGCATCAAAATGGGATGCAAACCGATGCTTTTGCCCACCAAGTGCGGCTCTGCAATCTGGCGCACGATGGTAATGATCGCATATAGCACCAGCAATCCAATACCGCGCCCCGTTTGCCCCACAGCAAGCAAAAAGACCGCAAACGGTACGAGAACAACGCCAACACCAAGCACGGGAAGAATGTCCAGAAAGGCCGTGAGGAGCGCAAGGAGAAAGGCGTAGCGTATCCGCAACAAAAAGAAACCGACAAGCAACTCGCCAAGGGTGAGCAAGAACAACCAAAAGTAGGCGCGCAAATACCGCTTGGCGGCACACGTAACGCGCTCACGCCATGAGGGGAGCTTCTCGCGAAAGCGCCCCGGCACAAGACGCGAGAGGGTGCGCGTCACCCCTTCGTACTCGATCGCGAAATAAAAGCAAGAGATCACCGTGAACACGAGGAAAAACGCCACGCGCGGCAAACGGCGAAGCACGCCGCCCGCAAAGGTGGCAAGCCGCCCCGCAAGCCCCTCTACACCGCGTTGCAGCTGTTCGACCAGGTATGCTTCGGGATCGCCAAGCAACTCCTTTAAAAACGGCATATCACGGATCTGCGAAAAGAGTGGAAAACGGTTGCCAAAATCACGGAAAAAGGCCAAAAAACGCGCGATCTGCCCGTTGGGGTCCTTGCTGTCCGTGGCGAGAAAATCCAGGAGGTTTTGCGCCTCAACAAAGAGCCGATTGCAAAGCAAAAACACCAAAAGTCCCAAAACGGTAAGAGAAAACAGGGTGACAAGTACCGCCATTACGCGCACAGGACATCGCGTGCGCCGCGAAAGCGCAAGGATCGTGCGTCTGGTAGCAACGGCGAGCACAAAGGCAAGCAAAAACGGCAACACCAACCCAAACGCAAAACGGCAAAACAAGTAAAGCGCGGCAAGACCGCCCGCAAGCGTCACCGTGATCGCCGCCGGGCGTTTCCAATCGATCCGTTGCATTCTATCCCCCTCACGTTTTTTCATAGTATACGCGCACGCACGCGTTCCATACGTATTTTCTTGACAGACGGGCGATAATATGATACAATAAGTCCATCAAAACCCGGAGGTCGCTCATGAAACGCATTCTTGCCCTTTTGCTTTTGCTCACCCTTTCCCTCACGCTCTTCGCCTGCAACAAAAAGCAGGAGAAAAACGACAATAACCCCAATGACGGTACGGAAAACGCCGCCTACTACACCGCAAAGCTCGAAGCCGTGGCAGAGCCCACCAACTTCGTACAGTTCGAGATGGATAACGGCGCCACCTTCGTCGTTGCGCTCTACCCCGAATACGCCCCCGAAACAGTGGCAAACTTTCAAAACCTTGTGGCAAGCGGCTTCTATAATGGCCTGACGTTCCACCGCCTGTACGAGGGCTTCATGATCCAGGGCGGTTGCCCCAACGGCAATGGCACCGGTTCTACCACCCCCATCAAGGGTGAATTCGCTTCGAATGGCTTTACGCAGAACACGCTCACGCATGAGCGCGGCGTCATCTCGATGGCAAGACGTAGCGACCCCGATTCGGGCAGCTGCCAGTTCTTCATCATGCACGAAAAAGCCACTCACCTGGACGGACAGTACGCCGCCTTCGGCAAAGTAGTCGCAGGCATGAAAACCATTGACTACCTCGCCAAGCTCCCTGTCACCTACCAGGACACCAGCACGGAAAAATCCAAACCCGTCAAAGCCCCTGTCATCAAAGCCGTCACCTTCGTCAATTACGCTGCACAATAAGAAAACGCCCCCCGTTCGGGGGCGTTTTTTATGTCCGACAACGAAGAGCGCTGTCGGGAGTTACACAATCAGCTCTCCGCGCAAAAAGCCAAGGATCTTTTTCTCCTCACGCGACACTTTCACTTGCGTGAGACCCAGCGCCTCAGCGGTTTGCTGTTGGGTGCGGTCTCGGTAGTAGCGCAGCAACAAGATCTTGCGCCAAAGCACCGGCATTTGCGCGATCGCCGCGCGAAGGGCAAGCTTGTCCGTGAGGATCTCGGGCTCGTGCTCGCTTTCATCGTCGGTGAGGCGCTCGGCAAGCTCCCCCTTGTCGTCCTCAAAGGCGCACTCCGAAAGAGAGGCAACAGGCGAGGTGGCGGCAAGCGCCACGGCTGCCTCCTCACGCGTCACGAGGGCAAGCGTGGCAAGCTCCTCTACACTCGCCTCTCTCCCCTCTCGCTCCATGATCTCGCGCCTATGCCGCACAAGGTCTGCGGCAAGCTTTTTATAAGTTCTGCCCACGTGCACAGGGCCGTCGTCGCGCAGATGGCGGCGAATTTCCCCCACGATCAGCGGCACGGCAAAGGTCGAAAACGCAAGCCCGCGCGACGTGTCAAAGGTGCGAATGGCGCGCAGCATACCGATGGTGCCGATCTGCATGAGATCCTCATACTCCGTCCCCCGATCACGAAAGCGGAGCGCCGCCGCACGCACAAGCCCTATATTTTCCGTGAGAAGTGCCTCGGTTGCCGCTTCAGATGCGGCGCTATCCTCGCTTTGTGCCTCCCGTATCAGCGCGTAATGCCGCGCTGTGCGTGCGTTCTCCTCCATCTGTATGCCCTCCCCGACACGTGCTCACCCCTCTCGCCCCACGTGCTTGGTGAGCACCACGAGCGTGCCGCGCCCCGGGCGCGAATATACGGCAAGACGGTCCATAAAATTCTCCATAACAGTAAAGCCCATGCCACTTCTCTCCCCACCGGCATCGGTGGTGAATAGAGGTTCCAGTGCGCGACCAACGTCCTCAATGCCGCAACCGCGGTCACGAATGGAAATGCGCACGCCGCCCTCACGCAAAAGTCGTACCGTTATGTAGATATCCCCCGACGTTTCGCGATACGCATGCACGATGCAGTTGGTGACCGCCTCGGACACCGCGCACTTGATATCGGCAAGCTCCGTCACGGTCGGGTCGCACAAACTGCAAAATGCCGCCACTGCCGCGCGCGCCACACCCTCGTTTTCCGAGAGAGCAGGCAAACAAAGACGCATACAGTTATCTCGCTTCGATCTATCCTCTCTCATATCCGTTCTCCTTTCGGTGCGTCCTCAATCTCAAAAAAGCGCTCCATCCCCGCAAGGTGTAAGATCTTCATCACGCGCGGATTGGGGGCTGCAAGCACTGTCACGCCGCCAAGCTCACGCATGAGCCGTCCTCTCCCCATCAAAAGTCCCAGCCCCGCGCTGTCCATAAACTCAATGCGCGAGAGGTTTAAGACAAGGCGGCGCGGGCGCTCGCGCATGATGAGCTTGTCCAGATCCTCGCGCAGCCCAACGGCACCGTGATGGTCGATCTCGCCGTACAGATAGACGCAAAGCAGTCCATCATCCGTGACGCTCGTTTCAAAGCCGTAATTGCTCCGTATCATAGTTTCACTTCCTTTCTCACCTATACTACCATAGCGTAAGTATAAAAAAAGTCGTAGCGTGGCGAAGGCATAAAAAAAGCCCCACAGAGCGTTTACTCTGTGGGGCGTGTGTTTTGATTAGGATTTTGCAGGGATCTTGGCGGCAACGTTAGCAGGCACCATCTCGTAGCCCGTTACGTTGAACTCAAAGGAGCCAAAGCCCTTGGTCATCGCGCGCAGTGCGATGGGGTAATCGGCAAGTTCTGCCTTCGGGACGGTGGCGTGCACCACGGTGTAACCCTTGCGGCCCTCCGCGTGGTCCATACCCATCACGCTACCGCGGCGCTTGTTCAGATCGCCCATAACGGTACCAACGAGGGATTCGGGTACGCAGATATCAAGATCACCAACGGGCTCAAGGAGCACGGGTGCTGCCTTCTCCAAGCACTGCTTGTAAGCAAGCTGTGCAGCAAGGCGGAAGGAAAGCTCGTCAGAGTCCACGTCGTGGTAGGAGCCGTCGTACAGGTCAGCTGCAAGCTGAACGAGCGGATAACCCATCTTACCCTTGAGCATCGCGTCGGCAAGGCCCTTCTCCACTGCGGGGTAGAAGTTCTTGGGGACAGCGCCGCCAACGACGGATACGGTGAAGGTCAGGCCCTCCTCCATACCGGGTGCGAAGCGTACCTTTACGTGGCCGTACTGACCGGAACCACCCGTTTGCTTCTTGTGCTTGCCTTCTACGTCGCAAGGTCTGGTGATGCGCTCGCGGTAAGCGATCTTGGGCTCCTCAAGGGCAACCTTTACGCCAAAGCGGCTCTCCATTCTTGCGCAGAGCACGGACAGGTGCGTATCACCCAGACCCGAAATCAGAATCTGTGCGGTTTCCTTGTTGTTCTCATAGCGAAGCGTGAGATCTTCCTGCAGCATCTTAGCAATGCTCTGGGACATCTTGCTCTCATCCTTGGCGGTAAGGGGCAGGATCGCCTGCGTCATGTAAGGCGTGGGGTATACGATCTTGCTGTATGCAACCTTACCCGAGAGGGAAAGCGTATCATTGGTGTCAGTGTCGGTAAGCTTTGCAATCATACCGATATCGCCGCAAGCAAGCTCCTCTACCTCGGTTTGCTTCTTGCCGTTCATCACGTAGAAGTGCGCAAGCTTTTCCGTGCCACCCGTACGTGCATTTTTCAGTGCCATATCGCGCTTGATCGTGCCGCTCATAACCTTGAAGAAGGACATCTGACCAACGAAAGGATCGGCAACGGTCTTGTAAACGAAGATCGAGGGCTCGCCGTTCACGTCAATGGCAACCTCCTCGCCACCCTCCAGCTTCTCTACCTTCTTGGCGGTGAAACGGGGGAAGGACTCGGCAACCGCATCCATCATGGCGATAACGCCCCACATCTTGGTGGCAGAACCGCAGTAAACGGGGGTGATGGTGCCCGCAATAATACCCTCGTGCAGTGCAAGGGTTGCTTCCTCGCGGGTGATCTCCTCGCCCGAGAAGTACTTTTCCATGAGCTCGTCGCTCGTGGCGGCGATCGCCTCGTTGAAGGCGTCCTTGTGCTGATTGATCATCTCGCGCATTTCACCGGTGAGGGGCGTTTCGGTGCGCTTGCCTGCATTGTCGTAGGTGTATGCCTTGTCCGAGATCAGGTCGATCATCACAACGTCCTTGCCTGTGTGGAACGGAATGAATACAGGGCAAAGTGTGTTGCCGAACTTGTCGCGCAGCTCGTAGTAGGACTTGGCAAACTGGTAGTCGGGGTCGTCACACTTATTGATGAAGAACACGCGCGGCACGCCTGCGTCGCAAGCGGCGTTGTATGCAAGCTCGGTACCAACCTCGATACCACTCTTACCGTCCACCACGATCACGGCACTGCCCGCTACGCGGAGCGCCTGACGAACCTCGCCCTCAAAGTCGGGGTAGCCGGGGGTGTCAATGACGTTGATCTTAATATCTTTCCAATCCACGTGTGCAAGCGAAGCGGAAATAGAAAATCCGCGCTTCTGCTCCTCAGGGTCAAAGTCACAAACGGTGTTGCCGTCAGCGATCTTGCCAAGGCGGTCGGTCTTGCCTGTCAGGTAGAGCATTGCCTCTGCCAGCGAGGTCTTGCCGCACGCGCCGTGTCCAAGCAGCGCCAGATTGCGGATTGATTTGGTGTCAAAAAAAGTAGCCATGGGTTGTTTCCTCCTTCGGGTAATGTGCCTTGCACACGTTCGTAATAATACTGTAAAAACAATTTCATGCTTTGTACATATTACCATTATACCGAATTCATTTCCATTTGGCAAGAGGATTTTGGGAGATTTTTAACACCGTTTGATAGAAATTAGCGGTTGTCTTTTGTCGCTTTTCAACAAAAAAGCCACTTTGCAAAGCGCAAAGTGGCAATTTGAAATGTTAAACTATATTGAAAAGCGCTTTGGCGGCATCGGCACTGGAGTGAATCAAACTGTAAACATCTACACCCTTCACCGCGGCAACCGCCTCGGCAGTATAGCGCAGATAGCCCGAATGGTTCAGTTTGCCACGATGCGGATGCGGCGTGAGATACGGGCAGTCGGTTTCGATCAGCAAGCGATCCATCGGCACAGCGGCAACCGCCTCAAGCACGCGCGGCGCGTTCTTGAACGTCACCACGCCCGAAAAGGAAATATACCAGCCGCGGCGCACAAGATCGCGCGCCATTTCAGCACTGCCGCTATAACTATGGAACACGCCACGTACGCGAGGATGGCGGCAAACGGCGTCAAAACAATCCCCGTGTGCCTCCCTATCGTGAATAATCACGGGCATATCCAGTTCCTCGGCAAGGGCGAGCTGCGCCTCAAACATCGCGGTTTGGTATGCCTTGTCCGTGTCTTCGTAATGGTAATCGAGGCCGATCTCGCCAAACGCCACGATCTTTCGGGCGCGGCGACTCTCCGCGTCACCAAGGAATGCACGCAACTGCGCTACCGCGTCCGCAACGTCGGCATACGCCTGTCCGTCTGAGGGGTGAATGCCCACGGCAGCATACATTTTCTCATACCGTTTGGCGGCATCTACCACCACGTGCATGTTTTCAAGATTGGTGCCCACGTTCAAAATGCCGCCGACCTCGCCCGCAAAAAGCGAGCAAAGCAACGCATCCGCACCGCCGCGCTCCGCATCGAAGCGCTCATCATAGTAGTGCGCGTGACTATCAAACAGTTTTTCCATAAAAACACCTATTCTTTTCTCTTTTCGACCACAGAAAAATCGCGTAGTGCAAGGCGCACCGCAGAAAGCCAGGCAACGGCGTAGAACCCTACGTCAAGCCACTTTCCACGAGCAACGCCGCAATACGCGATTTTTCAAAGGTTATCTTACTCGCTCGCCAAGAGGGGTTTCGGGATCAAGGAACACCACTCTCACCTGTTCTTCGCCAGATGCAAGGATCATGCCGTTGGACTCAATGCCGCAAAGCGTAGCGGGTTTGAGGTTTGCCACGATGATGATCTTCTTGCCGATCAGTGTCTCGGGCTCGTAGAACTTGGCAATGCCGGACACCACCTGGCGCTCCTCATATCCAAGATCAACTTGCAGTTTGAGGAGCTTTTTCGCCTTGGGCACGCGCTCACACGCGATGACCTTCGCGGTGCGAAGCTCCACACCCATAAAGTCCTCAATGCCGATCAGCGCACAGCCCTCAGGCTTCTCGGGGCGTTCCTCTGCCTTTGCGGCGGCAAGGGCACCCGCCTCGCGCTTTGCAATGATCTCATCCACGATCTTCTCATCCACACGTGCAAACAGCATCACTGCTTCGCCCAGCGCGTTGCCGCTTGCCAGTACGCCGAAACGGTCAAGGTCGGCATACTCACACTTGTCGGTGGCAAGCTGTGCAAAAATGCTCTCTGCCGTGGCAGGGATAATAGGACGCAGCATCACGGCTGCGGCGCGGATGCACTCCAGCAGATTGTAGAGCACCGTGCCAAGACGTGCGCGGTTCGCCTCATCCTTGGCAAGCGCCCACGGGGTCGTTTCGTCGATATACTTGTTGGCGCGGCGCAGCATCGTAAAGACCGCATCCAGCGCGTCTGCCACGCGGAACGCATCCATGTTGCGCTCAAACGCGTCCTTGGCAGTGGCAACTGCCGCCTTGAGGTCGGCATCGGGGCCCTCCTCGCCTGCGGGCGTGGGAACGATACCGTCAAAGTACTTCTTGGTCATGGCGTGCGTGCGGCTCACCAGGTTGCCAAGGTTGTTGGCAAGGTCACTGTTGTAGCGGAACAGCACGTTGGTGTAGGAGATACGACCGTCCTGGTCGTAGGGCATCTCGGAGAGCGCAAAGTAACGCACGCCGTCCACGCCGAAGGTGTCAGCAAGCTCGTCCGCGTAGATCACGTTGCCACGCGACTTGGACATCTTGACGTCCTCGCCCTCGTTTGCCTTGCCCTTCTCCTCTGCGGCGTTGAACCAGGGGTGGCCGAACACCCTTTTCGGGAGCGGCAAGCCAAGCGCCATGAGGAAAATAGGCCAGTAGATGGTATGGAAACGAAGGATATCCTTACCGATAATATGCACGTCACAGGGCCAGTACTTCTTGAAATGCTCGGACTGCTCCTCATACGTCTTATCGGGGTCGTAGCCAATGGCAGTGATATAGTTTGCCAGCGCGTCCAGCCACACGTACATGACGTGCCTCTGGTCAATATCCACGGGCACGCCCCAGCTAAAGGACGTACGCGACACGCACAGATCCTGCAAGCCGCCCTCAACTTTGAGGAAGTTGTTGATCATTTCCTTCTTGCGCGACTCGGGCTGGATGAACTCGGGGTTTGCGTCAATGTGCGCCATGAGCTTTTCTGCATAGTTGCTCATCTTGAAAAAGTATGCTTCCTCTCTCGCCTGCTGCACGGGTCTGCCGCAGTCGGGGCACTTGCCGTCTACCACCTGGGTTTCGGTGAAGAAGGACTCACACGGGGTGCAATACCAACCCTCGTAGTAGCCCTTGTAAATGTCGCCCTGGTTGAAAAAACGCGTGAAGATCTTGCGAACCGCCTGTACGTGATCGTCATCCGTGGTGCGGATAAAGCGGTCATAGGTGGTGTTCATCGCATCCCATACGCCCTTGATCTCACCGGCAACGTTGTCCACGTACGCCTTGGGAGAAAGGCCCGCCTCTTTGGCGAGGTTCTCGATCTTCTGGCCGTGTTCGTCAGTGCCGGTGCAGAAGAACACGTCATAGCCGCGAAGGCGCTTGTAGCGCGCCATGGCGTCTGCCATGATGACCTCGTAGGTGTTGCCGAAGTGCGGCTTGCGGGAGGCATACGCGATCGCGGTTGTCAAATAGTATTTTTCTTTCATTTTGTGCTCCTTTTTGACAAGGACAAATGAGCCCTTGCCTAAAATTTATACATACGCAAATATTGTAGCATATTTAGAAGCATTTTACAAGAGCAGAGTCAAAAAATATCAAAAAACTCTCTTTTTGCCACTGCCCCTTGACTTGCGCGCGCACGCGTGTTACAATGGGCTTTGCTATGATAGCGAATCCTCACAGGAGGACAGTATGAAAAAAGCACTCTCTCCCAATGCTGTCACGTGGCTTTTAACGCTCGTCTATTTTTCGGGCTACCTGACGCGCACCAATTTTCAAAATATCATGGTTGCCGTACAGACCGACACAGGCCATAACGCCGATTTACTCGGCATCGTGGTTTCCTGCCTGTTCTTCTCTTACGCCATCGGGCAGATCGTCAACGGACGCCTTGGTGATAAGATCAAGCCGCAAATCATGATCCTGTGCGGCCTGACGTCCTCTGCCATCATCAATTTGATCTTCCCTTTCTGCGCCGGCTCCGTCCCTGTCATGTGCGTGCTGTGGGGCATCAACGGCTTTGTGCAGGCCATGCTTTGGCCGCCGATGATTCAAATTATGGTGCGCGCCATGAACGCAGAGGAATACACCGAAAACGTGCCGCTGCTCACCATCGGCTCCTCTGCCGCCAAGGTGATGATCGTGGTGCTCGCCCCCGTGATGCTTCTCTTTTTCAACTGGCGCGCCATTTTCTTCTTCTGTTCCGTATTCGCGTTTGGCGTGGCAGCGCTCTTCTTCACCAACCGCAACCGCATCGCCCTTGCGCCCTTGCCCGAGGCAAGCAGCAAGCAAAAGGGCTTCCGCCTGCCGAAAGCCGCGGTCTTCCCCATCCTGCTCATCTTCGCCGCCATCGTGCTACACGGTGCATTGCGCGATAGTCTTGACACCTGGATGCCCAACTACTTAAAGGCAGAGTTCGCATTTGACGATAAGCTTGCCATCCTTTGCAAGGTCTTCCTCACCACCTTTGGTGTGCTGTCCATCTTCATTTCCAAGTGGGTGTTCCGCAAGTTCTTCAAAAACGAGGTCGCCTGTGCCGTTTGGCTCTTCGCCATTGCAAGCACCTCCGCGCTCGTACTCTTTGCCCTATTTGGTCTGAAAAACGTGCCCATCACCATCGTCACGATGACGCTTGTTTACGGTATCCAAAGCGGCATCAATCTCATGCTGATCTCCTACGTGCCCAAGCGTTTCAGCGCCTACGGCAATATCTCCACCATCACCGGTCTGCTCGACACATTCGCGTACGCAGGCTCTGCCATCTCAATGTTTGGTATCACCAGCGTCGTCAAGGGTGGGGGCGATTGGCGTGCCGCCACGCTCACGTGGCTGCTCGTTTCCGTATCGGGCACCTTCTGCGTGCTCGTTGCCACCAAACCCTGGAAGCGCTTTTGTCAAATCGCAGAGGATGCCGAGCAAAAAGCAGCCGAAGCGTAACACAACCTATATAACAAAAAAGCCCCCGTTTGGGGGCTTTTTTATATTTTCATATCATTCCATATCGTCGACATAGCAAAGATACGCCACGGCTGAGAGCGGTGCGTGCCACGCAAGCCACAAAATGCCAAGCGTGCAAAGCGAGAGCGCCGCGCGCCAAAGCATACTCCAAATAAAGCACCAATTCGTGCCAAAGTGGCGTGCGCCAAGGCGAAGCCCTGTCAAAACAGCGGCAAACGGTGTGAGATTTTCCTGTTTTATACCGAGTGCAACAACGGGCAACACAAAGCCCTCCAAGGCAAGCAACGGCAATGCAATAAGCGTTGCAAGCGCATACAACACGCCAATTCGGCGAGCTGCCACCTCGGCAGCAAGCGTACTGACTTGCACCTCATTGGCAATCAGCGAAGCGCCATACAACACACCGCCGACAAGCGCCAGGGGCAACGCCACACAAAGTGCCACAAGCAACGCGAAGAACAGCGCACGACGATAGCGTCGCGGCGTTTGCGTATAGTAGAGCATTTCCCTTGTAAACGGTGTTTCTCCTTTTGCCATCAACAAGGCAAGGCGAAGCCATCCAAAGAGCAGCGGTGCAACCGCAAGCAAAGCGCCAAGCGCCAACACCGCATAGAATACGGCATTGCAGCACGCGTCCCCAAGCGGCGTCCACGTATCCAAGACAAACGCAAAAAGATCTGCTGTGAAATACGCAGAAAACGCAAGCACCAGTAAAAGAAGCGAGGAAAGGATCAGCGTGAGCAAATTGCCACGATTTTGCAGTGCCGCGCGGGATTGATCAAAAGAGGCGCGCACCGACGCGACGCGGCTCGACTTTTTAATAGTTGTCGCCGTTTCGGTCATGTGCGTGCCTCTCTTTCTGATTGGATCTTATTGGATCTTAGAAATATCGTAGGGGGTCGTCTGATACACGAAGTAGTTGAGCCAGTTCGAGTAGAACAGATTCGCACAGCTGCGCCAGCGAACTAGCGGCTCCTTGGTGTCGTCATCATCGGGGAAATAGTTATAGGGGATGTCAATGGGCAGACCTGCCTGCTTGTCACGCAGATACTCGCGCTTCAAAGTGTCGGCATCGTACTCGGAGTGGCCCGTCACAAAGATCTGTCTGCCGCGGTCGGTGGACACGACGAATACGCCTGCTTCTTCCGAGCTGGAAAGTACGCGAAGCCCCTCTACGCGCTCCACGTCCTCGCGCAGTACGGTGGTGTGACGCGAATGCGGCACCAGGAACGTATCGTCAAAACCGCGGAACAAGATCGAGCGTTTGTAGTCAAGCGTATGCTCAAACACGCCGAACAGTTTCTTATCCAAGGGGCGTTTTTCGATACCGTAATGGTAGTAAAGGCCTGCCTGCGCACCCCAACAAATATGCAACGTGCTGGTCACGTGGGTCTTGCTCCACTCCATGATGTGGCAAAGCTCATCCCAGTATTCGACCTCTTCAAAGGGCATATGTTCCACGGGCGCACCCGTGATGATCATACCGTCAAAGTTTTGATCCTTGATGTCGTCAAAAACCTTATAGAAGGCAAGCATATGCTCGGCAGACGTGTGCTTGGACTTGTGCGTTGCGGTCTGCAACAGTTCAAGCTCGACCTGCAAGGGCGTATTGCCGATGAGGCGCGCGATCTGCGTTTCGGTCACGATCTTCTGCGGCATCAGATTGAGCATCACGATGCGAAGCGGACGAATATCCTGCGTAACGGCACGATTTTCCGTGATCACGAAGATGTTTTCCTCGTGCAGAGTTTGCGTGGCGGGCAATAGATTGGGGATCTTGATAGGCATAGCTTCACCTCCCTAGGAAAGCGGATTAGTTGTAATTAGAACGCGGCGTCAAGTGCCTGCTTGATGTCTGCGATCAGGTCGTCGCTGTTCTCAATGCCGCAGGAAAGACGAACAAGATCGGGGCCGACGCCTGCTGCGATCAGTTCCTCGTCGCTCATCTGTCTGTGCGTTGCGCTCGCCGGGTGCAGGCAACAGCTTCTTGCATCTGCCACGTGCGTTTCGATGGCGGCGATCTTCAGGCCTGCCATGAAGCGCTCAGCAGCATCTCTGCCACCCTTTACGCCGAAACTTACGACACCGCAAGTGCCGCTCGGCATATACTTCTTTGCCAGATCGTAGTACTTATCGCCCTCCAAACCGGGATAGGTCACCCAAGCAATACGATCATCAGATTGCAGGTAACGGGCAACGGCAAGTGCGTTTTCACAATGACGTGCCATACGAACGTGCAGACTCTCCAAACCAAGGTTGAGGAGGAACGCATTCTGAGGGGACTGAATGGAACCGAAGTCGCGCATAAGCTGTGCGGTTGCCTTGGTGATGAAGGCGCCTTCGAGGCCAAAGCGCTCGGTATAGGTTACACCGTGATAGCTTGCATCGGGTGTGCAAAGGCAGGCGAACTTTTCGGGGTACGCCGTCCAGTCAAACTTGCCCGAATCCACGATACAGCCGCCAACAGCCGCGCCGTGACCATCCATATACTTAGTTGTGGAATGGGTCACGATATCTGCGCCCCACTCAAAGGGACGGCAGTTCACGGGGGTGGCAAACGTGTTGTCGATGATCAGCGGTACGCCGTGTGCGTGTGCCGCCTTGGCAAACTTTTCGATATCCAAAACGGTAAGGGCGGGGTTAGCAATCGTTTCGCCAAACACTGCCTTGGTGTTCTCACGGAATGCGGCGTTCAGCTCGTCCTCGCTGCAATCGGGAGAAACGAAGGTGAATTCTACGCCCATGCGCTTCATCGTGACAGCGAACAGATTGTAGGTGCCACCGTAAATAGACGAGGAAGCCACCACGTGATCACCGCAGGATGCAATGTTGAAAACAGCGTAGAAGTTTGCTGCCTGACCCGACGAGGTCAGCATAGCGGCCGTGCCGCCCTCCATATCGCAGATCTTTGCCGCCACATAGTCATTGGTGGGGTTTTGCAATCTGGTATAGAAATAGCCCGACGCTTCCAGGTCGAACAACTTACCCATATCGGAGCTGGTCGCATACTTGAACGTAGTGCTTTGAACAATCGGGATCTGGCGGGGCTCGCCGTTGCCGGGCGTGTAGCCACCCTGCACGCATTTTGTTTCCATCTTATAATTAGACATAGTAACACCTCGCAAAAGGATTTTCAATTACCTTATATTATAACACAGATTTCACACTTTGACAAGTGGGCAAGGCAAAAAGAAAAGAAAAAGGGCGCCGCATTTGCGACGCCCTTTTGATGTTCATTGGAAACCGAACAAAGCGAATGAGTAAATCGAAACTCAAGAATTTTCAGCTGAACAGGAACACAGAAATGTGTTCAAAAGTTCAAGCCCTCGGTCTATTAGTATCGATCAGCTAAATACATTACTGCACTTACACCTTCGACCTATCAAACTCGTAGTCTACAAGTGACCTTACCTAATCAAGTTAGGAGGGATATCTCATCTTGAGGTGTGCTTCACGCTTAGATGCCTTCAGCGTTTATCACATCCGTACGCGGCTACCCAGCTATGCCCTTGGCAGAACAACTGGTGCACCGGAGGTACGTTCAACCCGGTCCTCTCGTACTAAGGTTAACTCCTCTCAAATATCCAACGCCCACGACAGATAGGGACCGAACTGTCTCACGACGTCCTGAACCCAGCTCGCGTACCACTTTAATCGGCGGACAGCCGAACCCTTGGGACCTTCTCCAAGCCCCAGGATGTGATGAGCCGACATCGAGGTGCCAAACCTCCCCGTCGATGTGAACTCTTGGGGGAGATCAGCCTGTTA
>JAZNAM010000085.1:0-11125 GCA_045586515.1 Eubacteriales bacterium | reverse complement strand
GTTTTTTCTACCTGGTCGACGGTGAGCGAAAGCTCCGCCGCGAGTGTCTTCATCATTTCCATATGTGTATCCTTTCGGTTTGATCAATTCCCTGCTTCGCGCAGTGCCGCTTCCTCGGCGGCGTCAAGCTCGCGCCACTCGCCTCGTGCGAGGTCTTCGGGCAACGAGAGGGGGCCAAAACTGATGCGCTCCAGATACGTGATCTGGTTGTGCAACGCCTCCATCATGCGCTTGATTTGATGGTATTTACCCTCTACGAGGGTAATAACGCCTGATTTGCCGTCCGCATCCAACTCAATATCGGCGGGCTTTGTTTCGTAACCGTCCTCAAGCACGAGGCCGTCACGAAAGCGCTCACATTCCTCGGTAGTCAGCGGAAACTTGCAACGAAAGCGGTAACGCTTCGCCACGTGTCGGCGCGGGGAGAGCAAGCGGTGTGAAAGTTCACCATCGTTGGTGAGGAGCATCAACCCCAGCGTGTGCTTGTCCAAGCGTCCGCACGGAAACAAGCCAAGCGTGGTGTACAGGGGCGGAAGCAACTCTAAAACGGTGGGGTCACGCCCATCCTCAGTGGCGCTCACGTAGCCGTCCGGCTTGTTGAGGAGTACGTAGCGATAGGGCTTGTAGAACACGGGAGTGCCGCAGTAAACAACGACATCCTTTTCGGGGTCTACGGTGACGTCGGCACGACGGACGGGAACGCCGTTGACGGTGATCGCACCACGACGCGCCGCCTTCCCCGCCTCGCTTCGCGTGGCGGTAGCCGTTACGCTTAAAAACTTATCCAGACGCAAGACAACGCCCCCTCTCGCTGTAATCTTATATATTATATCATAATATTTAGAGAAAGTAAAGAGGTGCTCTACCCGATTTTCTCTCGAATGTGCGTTTTCCTTCCGGAAAAGCATGCGTGATACCATGACGACGGAACGTTTTGTCCAAGAGAAAGCAAAAAATGCCAAGCACCCGATGCCGCGCATCGGGTGTTTTTTTTTGCAAAAAATATTGAATTGAGGCACCCGATATGCTACAATAATAGTACAGAAATGGTAGAGAAAATTTCGAGAGGTGAATGCAATGCATATTACTGACGACATTCGATATATCGGTGTCAACGATCATGACGTCGACCTGTTTGAGGGGCAATACGTCGTACCAAACGGCATGTCATACAATTCCTACGTGATCCTGGATGAAAAGGTTGCGGTGATGGACACCGTGGACGTGCGCTTCACGCACGAGTGGCTGGATAACATGCAGCACGTGCTAAGCGGTCGTGCCCCCGACTACCTCATCATACAGCACATGGAGCCCGACCACTCCGCCAACATCATGAGCTTTGTGCGCGCCTACCCCAAGGCAACCCTTGTTTCCTCGGCAAAGGCATTTGCCATGATGAAAAACTTTTTCGGCACGGACTTCACCGACAACCGCATCGTGGTGGGCGAGGGCGACACCCTCTCGCTTGGCCGCCACGTGCTCACCTTTGTCACCGCGCCCATGGTGCACTGGCCCGAGGTCATCGTGACGTATGACAGCACCGATCGCGTGCTCTTCTCCGCCGACGGCTTTGGTAAGTTCGGTGCGCTTGACGTCGAGGAAGACTGGGCGTGCGAGGCAAGACGCTACTATATCGGGATCGTCGGCAAGTACGGCGCACAGGTGCAGGCGCTCCTCAAAAAAGCCGCAGGGCTTGACATTGCCACCATCTGCCCCTTGCACGGCCCTGTGCTCGCGGAAAACCTTGGCTACTATATCGGCCTTTACGACACGTGGTCCTCGTACCGCGCGGAGGAGGATGGCATCGTGATCGCCTATACCTCGGTATACGGCAACACCAAAAAAGCGGTGATGGAGCTTGCAGACAAGCTTCGCGCCAACGGTGCGCCCCGCGTAGTGGTAAACGATCTCGCGCGCTGCGACATGGCAGAGGCGGTGGAGGATGCGTTCCGTTACAGCAAGCTGGTGCTTGCCACCACCACCTATAACGCCGACATCTTTCCCTTTATGCGCAACTTTATCGAGCACCTCACCGAGCGCAATTACGCGAACCGCACCGTTGCCTTCATCGAGAACGGCAGCTGGGCGCCCATGGCAACCAAGGTGATGCGCTCCATGCTGGAAAAGTGCCGCAACCTCACCTATACCGAAAACAACGTCAAAATCCTCTCCGCGCTGAGCGAGGATAGCCGTGCTGAGATCAACGCACTTGCAGACGAGCTTTGCCGTGAATATCTCGCGGTAAACGGTGAGGGCGCAAACAAAAACGATCCCACCGCCATGTTCAAGATCGGCTATGGACTCTACGTAGTGACCTCCAACGATGGCAAAAAGGACAACGGCCTGATCGTCAACACGGTGGCGCAACTCACCAGCACCCCCAACCGCATCGGCGTGACGATCAACAAGGACAACTACTCGCACCACGTCATAAAGCAAACAGGCAAACTCAACGTCAACTGCCTCACCACCGAAGCCCCCTTCAAAGTGTTTGAGGTGTTCGGCTTCCAAAGCGGACGCAACGTGGACAAGTTTGCGGGCTGTGAGCCGCTGCGCTCCGAAAACGGCTTGGTGTTCCTCCCCCGCTATATCAACGCGTTCATGTCCCTCACCGTTGAGCAGTACGTTGACCTCGGCACACACGGGATGTTCGTTTGCTCCGTGGACGAGGCGCGCGTGATCTCGGACAAGGAAACGATGACCTACGCTTATTACCACGCAAACGTCAAGCCCAAGCCCGATACCGCGGGCAAAAAGGGCTACGTGTGCAAGATCTGCGGCTACGTCTACGAGGGCGATCCTCTGCCCGAAGACTTCATCTGCCCGCTTTGCAAGCACGGCGCAGCAGACTTCGAGCCAATCCGGTAAGGAGCGCACCCTATGGAAATGGTTCTTCTCACCGCGCTTGGCGTGGGCGGTGCCACCGTGATCGGTGCCGCCATTGGTTTTATCTTCAAAAAGTTTTCACACACCTTCTCCGACATCGTGCTCTCCTTTGCCGCAGGCGTCATGCTGGCGGCGGCGGTGCTTGGGCTGATCGTCCCCTCCGTGGAGTACGGCGGCGGTGGTGCTGTCGCGCTGCTCATCACCGTGGCAGGAATTTTTGCGGGCGCATTGTGCCTAAACCTCGTGGATAAGCTGGTCCCCCATCTGCATAAACTGATGGGCGATGGCAAGGGCGAGGAGGCGCACCACAACGCAAACCTTTCCAAGGTGCTCTTGTTCGTTGCCGCCATTGCCATCCACAACCTGCCTGAGGGCATTGCCGCGGGCGTTGGTTTTGGCTCGGGCAACGTTGCCGACGCGATGATGATCGCGGGCGGTATCGCGCTGCAAAACATCCCCGAGGGTATGGTCATCATCGGCCCCATGATCGCCGCAGGCGTCAAACCACGCAAGACCTTCCTCATTGCAGCCGCAACGGGACTTGTTGAGGTCGTCGGCACGCTCCTTGGCTACTTTGCCGTCAGTGTATCGACCGCCATCCTCCCCTTCGCACTCGCTTTTGCCGGCGGCACGATGCTTTACGTCATCAGTGACGAAATGATTCCCGGAACGCACGCGCACGGACACGAGCGCGGCGCTACATACGCCCTGCTCGTCGGCTTTTGCCTGATGCTTGTGACCGACGTTTTGTTGGGATAAACAAAAAAGAAGACCGCCACGGCGGTCTTCTTTTTTATTACAGCTCCTCAACGGAAACAACACCCTCGGTACGGGCAATGTCGGCAAGCAACTTTTCGTGCGAAAATCTGCGCGGCAGCTGCACCGTAAAGATGGCGCAAGGATTCCGCTCACCGTCCGCATTTCGCGTGGACTTGGTGATCTGCAGATCGCTCACCGCGACCTTTTGCTCGCGGAAATACGCGCTCAAAACGGAAAGCACGTCGCTCTCGTCCTCATACTCCACGTACAGATGCATATCACGTGCAGAGTCGATGAGCATATGTTCAAAACGAGCGAGCAGGATCTCGGCAACGAGGATCATTGCAGTCGCGATCAGCGCTGCCTCGATAAATCCTGCACCGACGGCAAGACCGACGATGGCAGATGCCCACAGGCCTGCCGCAGTGGTAAGACCCTTGACCTGACGGCGCTTGGTCACGATGATCGTACCTGCACCGATGAAGCCCATACCCGCAATAACCTGTGCACCAAGACGCGCAAGATCGGTGTAAGCCCCCATTTGCAGATAAATGTACTGGCTGGTGAGCGTCGTGAGCGACGAGCCGAGACAGATCAGAATATGGGTACGGAAACCTGCGGGTCGGCGTGCAACCTCACGCTCGATACCGACCAAGCCGCCGCAAATCATCGCGAGCGCCATACGAATGAGCGCGCCCCAAATATTAAATCCTTGCGTAAAACGTAGCATCTCAAAAAATTCCTTCACGTTCACTCACCCCCTTACAGTTCTTCGACGGAACGCACGTTCTTAATCGCCGCCACCTGCGACATCACTTGCGTGTGCGGCATACAGCGCGGCAAGCGGATCGAAAAGACCGCACCCGGCAACGCCTGTTCCTTTTTTGTCTTGTGAATCTCCACGTCAAAAATGCGGATGTCCTTTTCCTTGAGCACGGCAATAATTCTGCCGAGATCGTCTACGTGGTCAAACTCCACGTAGATATGTATATTACGTGCGCGGAAGGTAATCAATCGCTCCGCACGGCTAAACAACATAATGGTAATGCTGATCATCAAGCAACCGATCAATGCACCTTCAATAAAGCCCGATCCGATTGCAAGGCCCATACAAGCAGACGCCCAAAGACCTGCGGCGGTGGTGAGTCCCTTGACCTCCTGTCTGCCCGTTACAATGATCGTGCCCGCGCCAAGGAAGCCGATGCCGTTGATGACCTGTGCGCCCAGACGCGCCACGTCCGTACGGTTCGTAACACCGAGCAGCTCTGCCCAGTAAAAGCCCTCCATCATGGAAAGATACTGGCTGATGAGCATGGCAAGTGCCGCACCGATACAAACAAGCATATGCGTGCGGAAACCCGCAGGACGGCGCTTTTGTTCGCGTTCCAGACCGATGATCGCACCGCACACCAGCGCGATACCAAGGCGGATCAGCGTCACCCATAGCATATTATCGGGCGTCATTTTCGAAAACGGTTCTAAAAACGGAATCATGTACGTATCCTCCTTACTCACTAAGCTTCAAAGTAAAATTAAACTCACAGAATTTGCCCTGCTCGCTTCTCACCCAAATTTTTTCTTGATGTGCATCAATAATGGTCTTGGAAATGAACATGCCAAGCCCCAAACCGCTCTTGTCCAAGCTACGGCTCTTATCTCCTTTATAGAAGCGCTCGAAAACAAAGGGGACGTCCTCTGCGGCAATACCCTCTCCTTCATTATATACGCAGACGCGCGCGCGTCCATCACCCTGCTGCGTGAGCGACACGGAGAGCGCACCTCCCTCACGGGAGAATTTCACACCGTTATCAATAATGTTGTAGAGGATTTGATAGATCGCATCGTGATCGGCACATACCAGCATGCGCTCCTGGTCACATGCAAAGGAAACGTCCAAGCGCTTTGCCTCGATCTTGGACTCAAAGGAGATCAAAATTCTGCGCGACATTTCGCACACGTCAAAAGGTTTGAACTCGAACTTGCGGTCCCCCGCTTGAATACGGGAAATATCCAGCAGTGACGCGACAAGGCGCGCCAGACGCGCAACCTCCTCTCGAATAATTTCAAGATAGTACGCATGCTTTTCCTCGGGGATTGCACCCGACAGAATGTTATCAATAAAGCCCGAAATGGTGGTCATGGGCGTACGCAGATCGTGCGACACGTTCGCCACGAAGGAGTTGCGCATGACCTCTAGGCGTGTGATCGAATCCGCCATGTCGTTAAACGCCACGGCAAGCGCGGAGACCTCGTCGTTGCCACGCACGTGAGCGCGCGCCGTAAAATTGCCGCTTGCAAACTCTTTTGCCATACGGCTCATTTCTCGGAGCGGCTGGGTGACACGCTGTGTGACGATATATACCACGACAAGTGCCGCCAGCATGATCCAAAGGCTGCTGATCACGATGGTTTTCACCATCACGTCAATCAATTCATCCTGCGACGCCGTGGAGGAGCAAGCAAACACCGTGCCACATACGTAATCATCCTGCGTGAAAACGGGGGCGGTACAAAACATCTGGGGGGTGTCGAACACGCCCTCCAAACGCTCAAATTCGGAAAGCTCGACAAGGTTATTCACCTCATCCATCACGTTACGCGGCACAACCGCCGTGCTTGTCGTAACCTCTCCATTTGCGATCATCCGAATCACTCTGCCGTTATTGTCCACAAGCAAGATGCTCACATCATCATCGGATGCAAGCGAGCGAAGCATGTTGTCCACCTCGAATTGCGAGGCCATGATCGCATTTTTAAAGCTGTTTGCACCCATTTCCTCGCCCGTGTGAGAGCCAAGGAACTCTGCCGCGCCTTGCGCCGTACTTTTGAGGGACTGCTCGGACGTGGTGCGTGCATAACCCTTCACCGTGCCCGTCATAATGAGAACGAGCACAAGGAAGCTCACGAAGATGATGAGCATGAACGTGGTAATGTATTTGGCAAACACGCTCTTGAACACCTATCTCGCCTCCTTTCTCACGGTTTTATCAAATGAGGAAGCCGCCGCAACCTCTCGTTTGCGGCGGCAAGACGCTCTTCATATCAGTTGTAAAGTTCGAACTTGTAGCCGATGCCCCACACCGTTTTGAGCGCCCATTTGTCAGACACACCCTCCAGTTTCTCACGCAGACGCTTGATATGTACGTCAACCGTGCGGCTGTCACCGAGGAAAGCGAAATCCCACACGTGCTCAAGCAACTGCTCGCGACTGAACACGCGGTTGGGGTTGGAGGCAAGGCAATACAAAAGCTGCAACTCCTTGGGGGGAATATCTACCTTTTTGCCACAGAGCTTGAGCTCAAACTTATCCTGGCTGATTTCAAAATTTTCAAAGCGGATCACATCGTCGTCCGCTTCGCGATGAAGATGTAAGGAGTAGCGGCGAAGCACTGCCTTCACACGTGCGGAAAGCTCCTTGAGGTCAAAGGGTTTGACCACAAAGTCGTCCGCGCCCATTTCAAGACCCAACACCTTATCAAACACCTCACCCTTTGCGGTGACCATGATAACGGGCTTGGCAGAATCCTTACGAATCTCGGCAAGCACCTGCTGACCGTCCAACTTAGGCATCATAATGTCAAGCAACACGATGTCGGGGGAAGCGGTCTTGAACACCGTAACACCCTCTACGCCGTCGTTTGCGGTTATGACCTCACAACCCTCGTTCTCAAAATGCGTTTTCAGTATGTCACAGATATTGGGATCGTCATCAATTACAAGAATCTTTGTTCCGACCATGGTTCCTCCTCGCCCGCCGTTGCCAATTTGCACGATTTCGGCGGCAATGCATAATAGTTTTTTATATTATATCACATTTTTGCTTCTTTGAAAAGGCTTTTTCGTAAAATTTTTTCATTTTCCGACTGGGGCTTGCAAAAACGGCAAGTTTGCTGTATAATAAAACGGATCATTATTAACGTTGCAAGGAGAACATACATGAAACTCGGTATCGTAGGTCTGCCCAACGTTGGCAAGAGCACGCTCTTTAACGCACTCACCAACGCAGGCGCCGAATCCGCCAACTACCCTTTCTGCACCATTGAGCCCAACGTGGGCGTGGTTGCCGTGCCCGATGCGCGCATGGACTACCTCGCCAACATGTATACCCCCGAAAAATACACCCCCGCTGTCATTGAATTTGTTGTCATTGCAGGTCTTGTGCGCGGTGCGTCGCGCGGCGAGGGTCTTGGCAACAAGTTTCTCTCCCACATCCGCGAGGTGGACGCCATCATTCACGTGGTGCGCTGTTTCCACGACGACAACATCATTCACGTAGACGGTGCCGTGAACCCCATGCGCGACCTGGAAACGATCAACATGGAGCTGATCTTCTCCGACATGGAGATGATGGAGCGTCGCATTGACCGCACCAAGAAGGCCATGAAGGGTGATCGCACGCTTGCCGGTGAGCTTGCCGTGCTGGAGCGCATCCAAAAAGCACTGGAAGAGGGCTTTACCGCACGCACCGTGGAACTCACCGATGACGAGCGCGCCGTGTTGGCTGACACCCCTCTGCTCACCATGAAGCCCATCATTTACGTGGCAAACGTCAGCGAGGACGAGGCGGGCGAGGAACCCCTCGGCAATCCGCTGTACTGCGAGCTCAAAGCATTTGCTGAGAGCGAGAATGCCCAGATTCTACCCGTTTGCGCGCAGATCGAGGCAGAAATTGCAGAGCTTTCCGGCGAAGAAAAGCAGGCGTTCCTTGAGGACCTTGGCATCGCCGAAAGCGGCCTTGATCGCCTCATCAAAGCAAGCTATTCCCTGCTTGGACTTATCAGCTTCCTCACCGCCGGTCCCAAAGAGGTGCGCGCCTGGACGATCACGCGCGGCACCAAGGCACCCGGCGCCGCAGGCAAAATCCACAGTGACTTTGAACGCGGCTTTATCCGCGCCGAGATCGTCGGCTATGCCGACCTTGAGCGTCTTGGCTCGATGAATGCCGTAAAGGAAGCAGGTCTACTCCGTTCCGAGGGCAAGGAATACGTCATGCAGGATGGCGACATCGTCGTCTTCCGTTTCAACGTCTGATGCGCGCCCGCAAGAAAAAGCACGGTGCGGAACGGATCGCCGCGTGTGCCCATCTGCTCATTGAGGATCCCACGGTGCTGACCACTGACCCCCAGACGCCCTTCTCTACCGTCCGTCCGCTCCATTTGGAGATTGGATGCGGCAAGGGCAGTTTTGCCTGTGGCATGGCGGCAGCACACCCCGACTATAACTTCATCGCCATGGAGCGCGTTTCCGACGTGGCGTGCCTGGCACTCGAAAAAGCAGAGCGCGAGGCGGCAAACCGCCCCGACAACCTCCGCTTTGTGATCGGCAACGCCGAGAACCTCACTGAATGGCTCCCCCCGCACAGCGTGGATTGTCTCTACCTCAATTTCAGTGACCCCTGGCCCAAAGCAGGCCACAAAAAGCGCCGCCTGACGCACCGCCTCTTCCTGGAAAGATACAGAACGGTATTAAAACCGGGCGGCATGCTTCGCTTCAAGACCGACAACATGGGGCTGTTTGATTTCTCCCTGGAGGAGTTTGAGGCAATGGGTCTTGAAATGACCGATCTTACGCGCGATCTACACAATTCCCCTTTAAACGAAGGGAACATCATGACCGAGTATGAGCGCAACTTCTCCGAGAAGGGCTTTCCCATTCACGCCGTTACGGTCAAGTTTTAAGGAGATACCTATGTTTTCCGATCTTGTTTTGCAAAACCGCACCTGTCGCTCGTTTGACCGCACGCACCCCATCACCAAGGAGCAAATGACGCAACTGGTGGACCTCGCGCGCGTTACCGCATCGGGCATGAATCGTCAGCCGCTTCGTTACCGCATTCTCACCGAGGAAGCCGACATTAAAAAGATGATGGCGAACAGTCGCTTTGGTACGGCACTAAAAGACGTGAAGCTCCCGCCCCAAAACATGGAGCCCACGGGCTTTATCCTCATTTTCACCGATACGGAGGCGGCAAGCCCCGAATCGCTCGCCCTCAAGGACGTGGGCATCGCGGCGCAGACCATTCTGCTGGGCGCTACGGAAGCGGGCTTTGCCGGCTGCATGATCGGCAGTTTCCACCCCACTCGCCTTTGCGAGGACTTTGACATTCCCACACGCTACGTACCTCAGCTTGCCATTGCACTTGGCAAGAGTGCTGAACACGCAGAACTTGTGGAGGAGTGTGGCTCGCTCACCTACTACCGCGACGAGAACGGCACGCATTTCGTGCCCAAGCGCCGACTGGAAGACATCCTGATTTAAAAAGCAGACCGCAAATAGAGCGAAACTCGCCCCGTTTGCGGTCTTTTTGGAGAACACTATGGAAGATTACAAAGAACTATCTGGCGTGTTGCTCATCGACAAGGGCGAGGGGCTCACCTCGCACGACGTCGTTTCGCGCGTGCGCCGAGTCTACCATACCAGACGCGTTGGGCACACGGGCACGCTTGACCCCCTTGCCACAGGCGTTTTGGTGATCCTCATTGGCAGAGCCGCCAAGGCGGCAGAGTATCTTGCCGTACACGACAAGACCTACGTCGCAACGCTTCGCCTCGGCATCACCACCGACACCGAGGACGTGACGGGCAAGGTGCTCACCACCTCCCCCGTTTTGGCAAGTAGCGACGAGGTGATCGCCGCCGCCAAGTCCTTCATCGGCCCCTATCTGCAAACGCCCCCCATGTACAGCGCCCTGAAAGTGAACGGCCAAAAGCTGGTTGACCTTGCAAGACGCGGCATCGAGGTCGAGCGCGAAGCGCGCCCCGTGACAATCCACGCGCTGGATTGCACGGCATGCGAAAACGGCGACTATACGCTTCGCGTATCCTGCTCCTCGGGCACGTACATCCGCACCCTTTGCGCAGACATTGGCGCAAAGCTCGGCTGTGGTGGTGCGATGGCAACGCTGCGCCGTGTGGAAACGGGCGGTTTCGCGCTTGCCGATTGCCACACACTCGACGCCCTAAACGATATGGACGATGCGGCACGCGCCGCGCTCCTTGTTCCAACAGAATCACTCTTTTCCACCCTGCCCGCGATCCGTTTGCCCGCTTTTTTTGAAAAGCTCGCACGAAGCGGCTGTGAAATCTACCAACAAAAAATCGGCACGAACTTTGCGCTTGGCACGCGCGTGCGTCTTTGCGCCGCGGACGGCACGTTCTTCGCCCTTGGCGAGATCCGCGACTTTGAAAACGGCAGTGCCGCCAAACCAATCAAAGCATTCGACATATAAAAAGCCCCCGAACGGTGTGAATTTCACCGTTCGTGGTTTTTGCTTTTAGAAATTGAAATAGCGTTTGGCGTTGTCGTGGCACACATCACGCACCAAGGATTCAAGCGCGTCTTTATCGTTTGGATATTCTCCATTTTCCACCCACTTTCCGAGCAGATCGCAAAAGATGCGGCGGAAATATTCGTGACGGGGATAGGACAGAAAGCTGCGCGAGTCGGTGAGCATGCCGAGGAACGAACCAAGCGCGGAAAG
>JAZNAM010000084.1:0-8186 GCA_045586515.1 Eubacteriales bacterium | reverse complement strand
GCCATGACGTCGGGGGTGAACTGGGCACGCTTAAAGGAGAGTCCCGCCGCCTTTGCCAGCGCGCCTGCCAGCGTGGTCTTACCTACACCGGGCACGTCCTCGATGAGAACGTGGGCGCCTGCCAGCATCGCGCATACCAGCAGACGGATCTCGTAATGCTTACCCACTACTACCTTTTCCACTTCCTCTACCAAACGGCCCGCAAGGGTCGTGGTTTGGATGCGGTCAAAGGCTTGGTCCATTTTATCAAGATTGCTCATAGAAAATCCTCCATTAGTTTGTAAAAAAGCAATAGTATAACAGATACATTATACCACAAACTTCGGCACATTGCAAGACAGTGGACCGCCCTCACGGGGGCAAGAGTATAAATTTTGTGTAAACATTCTTGGATCTGCCCCCAAGAAATCTGCAAAAACCACTTGACAGCGGGGAAAAAAGGTGCTACAATAGATGGGCAATTAAATACGGAGGGTTATCGAAGCGGTCATAACGAGGCGGTCTTGAAAACCGTTTGGGGGCAACCCCACGTGGGTTCGAATCCCACACCCTCCGCCAAAAAAAGAAGAGCCTTACGCTTGTAAGGCTCTTCTTTTTACGCTTTGCGTTTATGTTATAGCGTGACGCGCTTCCCAAATCGTTTTTGCCAAGGATGGGCACACAGTTCCATTTTATCCTATTGACAAAATCCCCTATTTTGCGATACACTATTAACAGATAAGCAAAGGGGGTGTTGTGATGACGCGCAAAAAGAATACGGCATGGTCGGTGGGCATTTGCTTGCTCGCGGCGCTGGCGCTGTTCGTGTCGCTTTGCACCATGAGCGCGTGTGACAAAAAAGACGAAACTCCTGAAAAAGACGCCGCGGCAAGCGAGAGTGCTCTCCCCCAGTATGACGAGAAAACGCATGGGCGAGAGGGTGCTGTTTACTTTGAGGCAACCGTGTTAGAGCTCCAAGAAGGGCACGTTCTTATGGCGCCCATTGAGGGCAAAAACGACGGAATGAATCAAGATTGCGTGCTTGTCAACACCACCACGGTGGATGGCAACACATACACGGGCTTTGTCGTTGGCGAAACGTTTGGCGTGCTTTGTGCACCGATGGTAACGATGTCACTACCGCCCCAAGTGCCGTCTGTCTACGGTTTTTTCGCTCCGCAATGATAAAAAAAGCACCACCGTACGGTGCTGCTTTTTGTTTATCCGCGTTCTCTGCGGTAAAGCTGCATGAAATGCTCTTCCGTGACGTTACCCGATTCTGGCGGCATGTCTGCCTGGTACCCCGTTCCACCCAGCACGGACGAGTGATCTGTGCCACCGAGCTGATACAAATTGTGCTTGTCGCAATACGCAGAAAAAAACGATTTGCACGCATCGGATAGTTCGGGGTGCGAGGTTTCAAAACCCAGCGCGCCGAGGGCAACAAGCTCGTCCGCATACTTTTCTTGTCCCTCGGGGTGCGCAATAATCGGCACACCACCTGCAGCGCGAATGGCGTGAAGCACCTCGCCAACCGTATTGGTATACTTCTCGCGAAGCATCGGTGCCATCGCCTTGCTTTGGGGTAGCGCGTAACTGAAATTGCTCATGAGAAATTCATCATATTCTTCCTTTTGATAAATGCCTTTGGCAAGCATCAAGCGGAAGACCTGGTTGTTGCAAATATAGTCATTATCGGGGTTCGCGTCCAGTACTTCCTGCCAGGTTGCGCCCTCTCGAATCGTACCATGCTCCATACCATAGTCGAAAAGCATGTGCGTACGCTCGGTCTGTTTGGCCGCTCCGCGGCGCAAAATCTCGCGAACCTCCTTGTTTTCCGGGTTGAAATCCACACCCACAATATGGAATCCCCTTTCGGGATGCTTGGCAGTAAACTCGCAACCCATGAGCGTGAGCACGCCTGCCGCCCTTGCCGCACGCGCAAAAAAGTAGGAACCGCGCACCGTATCGTGATCCGTCAGCACCATCGCCCGAAAGCCTGCGGCAACGCCGCGCAAAACAAGCTCCTCCGGAGTATATTCATCATCCGAAAATGTAGAATGAAAATGGCAATTTGCAAACAGCATAGTACCACCCCTTTCCTTGTCGTCATTATAGCGCATTGGCGCCGCATCGTCAAGTGTTACAGCACAAGCTCGCCATCCTCGCCTTTGAGTGCGATGGGCATGGGGATAGGCTCCCCGCGGGTAAATCCATCCGGCTCTTTGACGCCTTGAAAAGAGAGCTCCGCTCGTGTCAAGGTCGCCGTCAGATGCAACGTGCACGGATCGACAGCATCGCGCGTAATCACAAACAAATCTCCACGCTCGCGTGCCATCCCGGCAATATCATCAAACACCTCAAACGTTGCATCGGGCATTTTATCCCTTGCCTCAAGCGAGAGAACAGCCCTGGCGCGATCCCGCACCGTACAAAGCGCGAGCGTCCGTGCACCTACGCTCATGGTGCGAAACGCCGCAAGCAACACAATGGCTTGCAGCAAAAGCACCGCTTCGGTTTCACTTCGATCAAAGGGAGTGAGATCATAGCCAATCCCACAACCTGTAAGGCGAGAAATTGCTTCGAGGCGTGCTGTCGGCGTACAAATCCCTCTCCCCGTCACCGCTTGCAGCAGTGCATATTCTGCCGTAACGGATGCGAGCAAGTCTGCATCCACCTCCCGCTGCTTGCCGCGCGCATCTGAACCTACGACAAGGTCTTCCAATACGGGAGCAAGCGTTGCACTCGCATCCAGGCAAGCCGTGCCACGCGGCACGTAAACAACGAGCAGGCCCGCACATGCGTACAATCCGCAGAACACGAACACGGGGCGGCGCTTGGCGCAGAGCAGTACCGTTTCGTGACCGCCACACAGAAGATGGAGAGAAAGTTCTGCACGTTCCGTTTGCGATACACCGAGTGCTTCCAGCAACAGCGCGCCCACCTCGACGTGTCCGTTTCCTTGCAGTACACGCCCATCTCGATTCAACACGTAGATATTCCCTTCGGTGCGCTTGCCGCGCAACGCGCCCTTCAAATGTTCCCCATACAGTAAAGTATCCATATGCTCTCCCGATAGTGAAAGGACGCCCCCACGCGCGGGGGCGTCCGCTTTTTTATTTCAAACCGTACTTTTCGCCGTAGTTTTCAAGGACGTAATCCATATCCTTGTCGCCTCTGCCCGAAAGATTGATCAGCACGGAACCGTGCTTCATCTCGCGTGCAAGCTTAATGCCGTGTGCCACGGCGTGGCTGCTCTCGATAGCGGGAATGATACCCTCCATACGAGAAAGCGTGAAGAAGGCATCCACTGCCTCCTCATCGTCGATCACGTCGTACTTCACGCGACCAATACTCTGCCAGAATGCGTGCTCGGGGCCGGAGGACGGGTAATCCAATCCGCTTGCTACGGAGTAAACGGGTGCAGGCTCACCGTTCTCATCCTTGAGCATGATGCTGTTAAATCCGTGCATCACACCCTCCGTACCGTACTGCAAGCTAGCAGCATGGTCACCGAGCTTCGGGCCTCTGCCAAGCGGCTCTACACCGTAAATATCAACGGGATCATTGAGGAACGCGGAGAAAAATCCTGCGGCGTTGGAGCCACCGCCCACACATGCGGTGATCGCGTCGGGCAAGTGACCAGTCATGTCGAGGAACTGCGCTCTCGCCTCCTCGCCCACGACGTACTGGAAGTCACGCACCATCATGGGGAACGGATGGGGGCCAAGCACGCTACCGATGCAGTAGATGCAGTCCTTGTACTCGTTTGCGTACGCTTCAAATGCGGCGTCCACTGCCTCCTTGAGAGTGGCAAGGCCGTGCTTGACCTCGACAACGTTTGCGCCAAGAATCTTCATGCGCGCTACGTTGGGCGCCTGCTTTTTGATGTCAACACTACCCATGTAAATATCACATTCCAGGCCAAAGTAAGCAGCGGCGGTAGCAAGTGCCACGCCATGCTGACCTGCGCCTGTTTCGGCAATAATCTTCTTCTTGCCCATATACTTGGCAAGAAGCGCCTCGCCCATGCAATGGTTCAGCTTGTGTGCACCGCTGTGATTTAAATCCTCACGCTTCACGTAAAGCTGGACGTTGCCAAGCTTGTTGGAAAGACGCTCCAGGTGCGAAATGGGTGTCGGACGACCCTGGAACTCATGGCGAACACGGCGAAGCTCCGAAATGAACTTGCGCGACTGGCAAATGGAAAAATACGCCTCGGTAATCTCGCGCATTGCGTCCTTCAACTCGTCCGCAATATATACGCCGCCATAAGGGCCAAAATAGCCCTTATCATCGGGATACGTTTGAAAATACGTGTCGAAATCAACGTTGTTTAGTTTCATGTTTTCTTCCTCTCTTTTTCCTAGACTAACTCAAAAAAAGAACGCCCCCAGCAAGAGTTACCCTAACTCTGCCAAGGACGGAATACTCCGCGGTGCCACCTTGGTTCGCAGCAAGCTACGCACTTTTCGGGTACTGCATACCCTTGACGATTCACGCACGTCACACGTTGCAGATACTAAGCTTTCGCCTTTGACTGCACCCTCCGCGGTCCATTTGACGGTCGTTACTCACCCAACTCTCAGCAACGTGGGCTCTCTGTGCAGGTCGTGCCGCCTTTATCTCCGCTTCAACGGTTTATACGAAAAGTATAGCACACGCAACGTCCCTTGTCAATAGCGTTTGTGAAAAAGCTTGGTTGCTTTTCTCCGTTCTACGTGATATAATGTAGAAAACACGTAAAAGGAGTACGCTATGGAATTTAACGTCAACCATCCCATTCTATTTCTACTGGTCGGCATTATCATTGCGGCGGTGCTGGCGCAGTCCGTTTATTTCCTTGTGAAAGCATATCGACGTGCCAAACATATCGGCATGGATATGAAAAAGATCAACAAGACGATTCTGACCGCCGCGATCTTTACAATTGCCCCCGCGCTCTCGATCGTGATTGCGGTGATCTCGCTTTCGCAGTCGCTCGGCCTTGCCCTGCCCTGGTTACGCCTATCCGTCGTGGGCTCGCTTTCCTATGAAGCGATTGCCGCCGCCAACGCCGCGTCCGGCATGGGCATGCAGCTAGGCGATCTCGTTGGCAATATGGCCCCCTCCGCATTCCTCACTATCACCATCGTCATGACCGTTTCTATTATGGTGGGCATTTGGCTTGTCCCGGTGCTTGCCAAGCGCATGCAATCCGGACTTGTGAGCTTTGAGAAAAAGGACAAGCGTTGGAGTGAGATCTTGCAAAACTCCCTGTTTATCGGCATGATCTCTGCCTTCGTCGGTTTTGTGTTCTGCAATCTCGATCGCCTGTGGCGCGGCCCTGTTGTTGAGGATGGTGTCACGCTCTCTCGTGCGTCCGGACTTGTTCCTGTACTGGTGATGGTGGTCGCCGCACTCACCATGCTTGTTTGCGGACTTCTCATGAAAGCGCTCAAATGGAAATGGCTGAATGACTACGCACTGTCGATCAGTATGGTTCTCGGCATGGCATCTGCTATCCCGATCACTGCATTGCTGGGAGGTTAAACACATGAAAACAAATAAAGAATACTCCTATATGGATAGCGTACACCGCGATGGCCGCATTTGGAACATCGGCATGATGCTCCTTTTACTTGCCTTCCCCGCAGCGGTTGCCATTATTTTCCGTGCAACACCCGATTGGGCAGGTGTAGGCAAAGGTCTGCTTGCTACCGCGCCCATGTACTGGGCCGTGGGCGTGATCGAAACCATCACCTTTATCCCGATGCTGGGCGCGGGCGGCTCCTATCTCTCCTTCGTGACCGGCAACATCTCCAATTTAAAACTCCCCTGTGCGCTTGGCGCACTTGAGAGCGCGGGCGTCAAGGCGCAAAGCGAAGAGGGTGAGATCGTTTCCACCATCGCCATTGCCGTTTCCTCGATCGTCACCACTCTCATTGTCATTATCGGCGTGGTGCTGATCATTCCTCTCACCCCTGTGCTCTCTGCCCCCGTGCTTGCACCCGCGTTTGCACAAATGCTCCCCGCACTTTTCGGTGCACTCGGTGTGGTTTTCGTTTCTAAAAACTTCAAAATCGCCATTGCACCTGTTACACTGATGTTGATTCTTTTCATCTTCGTTCCCGCTCTTAACGAGGGAACGGTCGGCATTATGGTGCCTGTTGGCGTGCTTTTCACCATTCTCGTATCCCGTATCCTTTACAAGAAGGGAGTGCTTTGATATGCCGCTTTGGCTTTACCCCCTGCTGGCAATTGCCGCTGTTATCGTCTTGCTCGTGCTGATTGTTGTGATCCGCACGCTCGCATTCTTCCCCAAGAAAAAGGCGGCGCGCGTAGCAACACCCGTAACAGTAGATTGCGAACGCGCTACGGCAGAGCTTGCCGAAATGATCCGTTGCCGCACGGTGTCTGACACCGACGCCTCCCGTGAGGACACTGCGGAGTTTGAAAAATTTGAAAAGCTCCTCCCCGCCCTCTATCCAAACGTATTCGCCACGTGCGAGCGTATCGACGTCAAGGAACGCGCGATCCTGTTGCACTGGCACGGCAAGAGTAAAGACAAGCCCACCGTGCTGATGTCACACTACGATGTAGTGTCGGTAGAAGAATCGCGCTGGTCCCATTCTCCCTTTGCCGGTGTTGTTGAGGACGGCATCCTTTACGGACGCGGCACACTCGACACCAAGATCACGCTTGCCGCTGCACTGCACGCCGCAGAACAGCTGATCAAGGCGGGCTTTGTTCCTGCACACGATCTGTACTTTGCGTTCTCCGGCAACGAGGAGATCTCGGGTGGCGGTGCACCTGCTATCGTGGACTACTTTGAGCAAAACGGCATCACGCTCGGCGCCGTATATGACGAGGGCGGGGCGGTAGTGGAAAACGTATTTCCCGGCGTACATGTCCCTGCCGCAATGGTCGGCATCGCTGAAAAAGGCATGATGAACATTGAATTTAGCGTCGCCGCATCGGGTGGGCACGCCTCCGCACCGCCCCCCATTACCCCGATTGGACGTCTTAGCGCCGCATGTTGTCGCGTGGAGAACAATCCGCACCCCATGAAAATAAGCGCGCCTGCCGCAAAAATGTTTGACACACTTGCGCGCCACTCCAACCTCCCCTTGCGTATGATCTTCGCCAATCTATGGCTTTTCAGACCCGTCCTTGACCTTATTTGCAAAAAGAGCGGCGGTGAGATGAACGCGCTGGTACGCACAACGGTTGCATACACGCAGATGCAAGGCAGCAAGGGTATGAACGTGCTCCCCGCCAAAGCAACCATGCTTGCCAACCTGCGCCTGGTACAGGGCGACACGCAGGAAACCGTCCTTGCACGCATGCAAGACAAAGTAAAAGACAAAAACGTGACGTTGCGCGTGATCAACGGTCAAGAGCCCTCACGCATCTCTCGCACAGACGTAGAGGCATGGGAACGCATCAGCGCTGCCATTGAGGATACATGGAAAGGCGCTTTAGTGACGCCCTACTTGATGGTGGCATGCAGTGACTCGCGTCATTACGGCCGCATCAGCGACCGCGTTTACCGCTTCTCTGCCATGGCACTCTCCAAGGCAGAGCGCGCGAGCATCCACGGAAACGACGAGGGAATTCCCGTTTCCACCATCGAAAAAGCAGTGGAATTCTATACCCGTTTGATATCTAATTCCTAAAAAAGCGAAAGGCGTCCGCCATAGCGGATGCCTTTTTTTATCGATAATATACGTAATACACGATGATAGTACGCTCCACGCCACCGTGTTCAAGGTCGGGGGCGGTAATCACCACGCCATCCTTAGAAAGCAGCTCAGCCGCCTGCATATCCTCAATCTTACAGCGCATCAGCACATCAAACGACGCATATACAAGCAACTCGTCGTCGCGCATATTCAAACTTCCCGATCTGCCAATCACCTCATCCACGTTATCAATGCGCTCAGTGACGTATTTGACATGATGTCCGCAAATACGGCGCGCCATATCGTAACGATAGCGCTTGCTTTCCGGATTTTTGCTTTTGGTCCATTTTTCAAATAACTTTTTGAACATGGCGACCTCCATCTTCTTTTATCAGTATCATTGTACCTGTTTGCGCGCAAAATGTCAACACCTGAACATTCGCGTGTGGCTTTATGCATAACCCCTATTTAAAACCGCCGCTTCTTTCGCATTTTTCGCACCGTTACAGACCGCGCTAAGTCGGATCGTAGCCATGTCGTTCT
>JAZNAM010000083.1:0-5162 GCA_045586515.1 Eubacteriales bacterium | reverse complement strand
TTTGGAAAAAATAATGTTGACGAGGTATGCAAAGCATCGGGATTTCCATCTGTGTATTCTCTGTCAAGATCGCTGTCAAAGACCAATCTAATACCGTTTACGTGCTTGGGCGAATTAAAGGTATAGGTAATCGCTTTGTTTGTTTTTCCAAAATATCCATTATCATTTCCCCATATACGACGGTCTGTTCCGTTAAGCAAAGCAGACGGATCGCCGTAATCGGCAGTAAGCGTAGCGCTACCGACAAGTGGTGACGGTTCACGTCGGAATCCAGGCAAAAAGCAATCGTCATCCATAAGCGACTTTTGTATTTCGGCGATTTTTGTTTTACAAGTCTCTCTCGGAGAAAGTCCGTATTTTACGGCGACCGCCGCAGCGGTTCCCACCGCCTGACCGATCACGCCAATCGTTCCCATCACGCGCGTAGAACTGAACGCCACATGAGAGGCACTTATGTTTCTGCCCGCAAACATAAGATTATCAATATTGATCGAATACAAAGAGCGCAACGGAATGGAATAAGGCTCACTAAGACGTCGCTTTTGCAAATGACCGCCGCTCTTTGCATCCATATGAAATCCACCGGGGAGATGATTGTCGATCTGCCAACCGCCGTATGCCACTACGTCGGCAAAGGGGGGGCAGTTCTCCACGTCGTGCTGGGTGATGATGTAGTCGCCAACGTAACGGCGGGACTCGCGTTTGCCGGGCAGGAAACTGACCCACTCTAAATCCCAGTTTTCTGCGCCGTGATCGCCGTGGTTTTTGATATGATCCCAAACGCCGAATGCGATCTTCAAAAGCTCGTCGCGCACCTCTTCGGTGTCACCGATGCTATCCTGCATGCCACCAAGCTCTACCCAGTAGAAGTTGGTGTTGATTGCTTTGAGGTTGTGGGGCTTGTTGTTCATTGCCTCGTCCGTGGGGAAGTCGTATGCCCAGGACGGCGGGGTATAGCTGATGGGGTGATCGGTCTCACGGCACTGCATCATAATGCTCATACCCATGGTATGGTTGTCCGCAACCTCCCGACCAAACTCCTCGTTAAATTCTGCCCGAGCCTCGCGGCCAACGCGGAACTCTGCGCCGGTGAGGGGGGCGAGAATACTGTCACCCGATGCGTCCACAAAGATCTTTGCCTTTACTACGTGAGTTTTGTAGGTGGTGAGTTGGAAGCCGCTTACGCTTACAATGTGGTCACCGTCCATTTCTACATCGCAGCACGCACAGTTGAGCAGCAGATCAACGTTCTCCTCAAAGCGAACCTTTTCATAGAGAAGGGCATCCCAAGTGGTGAAGTTACGAGTGGGATTACGGTACATATTATCGAGCAAGAGCTCCTCCATAATGCCCGTTTCCTGCAGGTCACGCACACGGGTACCCGCACCGGAAATCCACATGCGAATCTCGCTGCTGGCGTTGCCGCCCAGCACAGGGCGATCTTGCATCAATACAACTTTGGCGCCTGTACGAGCTGCCGAAATTGCGGTGAACATGCCACCGATACCGCCGCCGACCACACAGATATCTGTTTCATGTAATACGGAATTTAGCTTTGCATTCATAACCAAAAACTCCTCTGGAAGATTTTTATGGGAAGAGGGTTGCTTTTCGCAACAGGGGGTGCTATAATAAGTATACACTTCACAGAATATTATTTCTCGCGCTGTTGTGACCTTAATTTTGCGTTTTGTGATTTTTGGAGGGCGTATGAAACTGATTGCACATTGTCCCGGTATTATAGATACCCCAACGCGCAAAAGCGCGAATTGGAGGGAGAATTACTTAAATGCCTCGCTCTATTATTCATATCGCGATACGATGTATAATAAGGAAAGCTTTCCTTCCACGCTTCACTATCACGATTACTATGAATTGCTTGTCTATGTGCAAGGTGATATACACTATATCAGCGAGACCGAAACTTATAAGCCGCATCGCGGTGACGTGATCCTTGTGCCACCCGGAAATCTGCACATGGCGATGTTGGATGGGGACGAAACGCGTTATGTTCGTCACGTGTTTTACTTTTATCCCGATGCGTTGGACGCGATCGGATGCGGCGTGCTTACAGATTTTGCACGGCGCGAAACAGAAAACGCTATTACTGTTTTTTCTCCGCGGGAACGAGGTGAGTTACTCTCGTTGCTCGACCAGCTTGATGTTGCACTTGATAAAGGGAAAGAAGCAGAAAAGGCGCTTGCGCTTTCACTTCTTTTGCGCGTGTTTTACGAAATAGATTGCGCACATATGCAGCAGCGTGACAGCGAAACGTTTTTACCCGAGAACGTGCGCCAGATTCAGCGATATATTGATGAGAATTTTACGGAAATTGCGTCGGTGGGCGAGGTTGCGGCACATTTTTATTACAGTAGGGAGTACGTGTCGCGTTTGTTTAAGCAGTATTTTAATACCACTGTGGCAGACTATTTACGCACGCGCCGCATAGCGTACAGTCGGACACTGATTGCCAGGGGAATGCCTCTTAGCGAGGTGTGTTTTTCCGCCGGTTTTGGCAACTTATCTACTTTTATTCGTTCCTTTCACGCAGTGACCGGTATGACTCCTTCCGCTTATCGCGCTTTACAGTAAATCATACAAAAGAAAAGGAGTTCTGCGGTGCATTTCTGCTTTTTCTGACAAAATAAAAAAAACACTTGAAAACGCACCAAAAGTGTTGTATAATATATGTTAATAAAATTTAGTCAAGGAGATCTGGTCATGGCATACTACTACAGTGAGCCCTCTCATACGTTTAACGAATATTTGCTCGTTCCCGGTTATTCTTCCGCCGAGTGCATTCCCACGAACGTGTCCCTGAAAACGCCTCTCGTGCGTTACAAGAAGGGTGAGGAGTGCCCCCTTTCTCTGAATATTCCCATGGTTTCCGCTATCATGCAGTCCGTGTCGGGTGACCGTCTTGCCGTAGCATTGGCACAGGAAGGTGGCGTTTCTTTCATCTTTGGTGCGCAGAGCATTGAAAGTGAAGCGGCTATGGTTGCAAAAGTTAAGAACTTTAAGGCGGGCTTTGTGCGTTCCGCCTCTAACCTGCGTCCCGACCAGACGCTGGCAGATGTTCTTGCGCTTAAGGAGGAGAATGGATTTTCCACCATCGCAATCACCGAGGATGGTACGCCCGATGGCAAATTGCTTGGCATTGTAACCGGTCGTGACTACCGCGTGAGCCGTATGGATCAAAGCGAAAAGATCTCCAACTTTATGACGCCCCTGGAAAAACTGATTACCGCTCCTGAAGGCACCACTCTTAAGGAAGCAAACGATATCATTTGGGATAATAAGCTCAACTCATTGCCCATCGTTCGTAAGGACGGTACGCTTTGTTGCTTTGTATTCCGCAAGGACTACGATTTGCATAAGCAGAATCCTTTGGAACTGCTTGATGCACAGAAGCGTTACGTGGTTGGTGCAGGCATCAACACCCGTGACTATGCAGAGCGCGTCCCTGCGCTTGTCGAGGCGGGTGCGGATGTCCTTTGCATCGATTCCTCCGAGGGTTACTCCGAGTGGCAGAAGCGCACCATCGCGTGGATTCGCGAGCATTACGGCGACAGCGTAAAAGTTGGTGCAGGTAACGTTGTGGATGGAGAGGGCTTCCGTTTCCTTGCTGACTGCGGTGCAGACTTTGTGAAGGTTGGTATCGGCGGCGGTTCCATCTGCATCACGCGAGAGACCAAGGGTATTGGTCGTGGTCAAGCAACTGCACTTATTGATGTTTGTAAGGCGCGTGACGAATACTTCAAGGAGACGGGCGTTTACGTCCCTGTATGCTCCGACGGCGGTATCGTACACGATCATCATATGACACTCGCTCTTGCGATGGGTGCAGACTTCATGATGCTTGGTCGTTACTTTGCGCGCTTTGATGAGAGCCCCACAGCGAAGGTCAACGTCAATGGCACGTTGATGAAGGAGTACTGGGGAGAAGGTAGCAATCGTGCACGAAACTGGCAACGCTACGACCTTGGTGGTAAGGGCAAACTTTCCTTTGAGGAGGGTGTCGACTCTTATGTACCCTACGCAGGTAAACTTTCCGATAACGTACAGCTCAGCCTTGCCAAGGTGCGTTCCACCATGTGCAACTGTGGCGCGCTCACCATTCCCGAACTTCAGCAGAAGGCGAAGCTCACGCTTGTATCTTCTGTCAGTATCGTCGAGGGTGGCGCTCACGACGTCGTGCTCAAAACTGCCAACAAGCAGGTGTAAGCGCAATAAAAAAGGACATGCAATTGCATGTCCTTTTTTGTTAAAGCTTGGAGTAACCAAAACTGTTGACGAGCGCATCGATGCGTTCCCCTTTCTTGCAAAGGGGACATTCGTGAGAGGGATAGCTGGTATAACCGTCAAGATCGTTGGGGTCAAAGACGGAGCGAACCGGGTATCCTGCGCAGGTATCCGTGGTTGCAAAAAGGGAACAGATTCCTGCCACGTGACCGCCGTAGTAGTTAAGTGCCTCAACCGCCGCCTGTGCCGTATAGCCGGTGGTCACAGAAGCGGCAAGAATCAGTACGTGTTTGCCCTGGATCATCGCGGCAATGTTGTCGCGGAAGATGAGCTGGCTGCCCGTGGTATGCTCGGGGGTGACCACGTAAATGGTTCTGTGTGCATTCATGTTGGTAAAGCCGCTTTTTGAGAGCTCGTGTGCAATACAAGTGCCGATGACCTCGGTGCCGTCCAGACAGAGAACTGTGTCCACAATGGTGTTAGAGCTATAGTAGGATACAAGCTCTTTTGCCACTGCCTGCGCTTCGGAAAAGCGCGTTTTTTGTGTTGTTACATCAATAAAATAATTGATATGGCTGTGGCTGGTTGCAAAGTGTCCTTCCGTAACACGCAGGTACACATTTCTGTTTTTTGTTTTGATTTTATAAGACTTCCCGATGGCCATGGTTAAAAAACCCCTTTTTTTTCAGTATAGCATACTGTCTCTTTCCTTGTCAAGAAAATTTTGTCGGACGGGTATTGACAAACACAAGCACCTCTGTTATAATAGTCCCTGTTGAATAGGGGGCATTAGCGCAGTTGGGAGCGCACAACACTGGCAGTGTTGGGGTCAGGGGTTCGAATCCCCTATGCTCCACCAATAGGAAAAGGGCGTCCGCTTGGACGCCCTTTTCCTATTGGTGGAGCGGGTCACCCACACC
>JAZNAM010000082.1:0-4852 GCA_045586515.1 Eubacteriales bacterium | reverse complement strand
CGACGGCCGCAAGGTCAAGGGCACGATCCACTGGCTCTCCGCCAAGTACGCGAAGGACACCACCCTTATGGTGTACGACAAGCTGCTCACCATTGAGAACCCCGCGGATCTTCCCGAGGGCAAGACCTACAACGATTTCCTCAACCCGAACTCCCTCACCGTGGTGTCGGGCGCGAAGATCGAGCCCGCACTTGCCGAGGCAAAACCCGGCGACAAGTTCCAGTTCGTGCGCGACGGCTACTACTGTGCCGACTCCAAGCACGCGAACACCTTCAACCTCGTGGTTGGCCTCAAAGACAGCTTCCCCAAGAAATAAAAACAAAACGCCCGACGGAGTTTGCACTCCGTCGGGCTTCTTTTATTTCTTTTTGGGGGTAGGCATTGCCTTTAAGATCATTTGCAATGCGTTTTGCTTTTTAGGGGCAGGCGCCGGTACGGACTTTTTTTGCTCAACGCGCTGCACGAGCGTGAGAGAGGTTTTGGTCAGATCCGTCACTGCCATCACACGGTCAGCTGCGCGGCGGCGCGAAGCGCCTGCCACGGAGTGAAGCGTCTGCATTCTCGTCACTCTGCCCGGGGTCGCGGTACTCTGTGCGAAGCGGATCTCTCGGATCGTCATATCCGACGCATAACGGTACTGGTCGGGCACGTCCATGCGAGGCAATGCACCGCCGCAATACGTACCATATGCAACTCTCGTGAGATGCTCCTCACCATAGCAAAGGTCCAACGTATGACCCGTGCGATTCGCCACAAGCATCGGCTGTTCCGTGATGAGCAGATCCTGTCCCTCCACCAAAGAAGTGCCGTAACGGGCGTTGAAATCGTCTGCGGTGAGTTTACTGCCCGCAGGGCGTTGCCATACCACCAGCGCTTCATGCGGCGCGATCTCGCAACCATCCAATGGTACAATGATGCGACAACCACGCACGATAGGATTATGGTCACCCGTCGCATGTCTGCCGTTCAAGCAGTAGCCATCCAACGACAACGGGGCTTCGGTGTGGTTATAAAGTTCCGCATAGGCGAAAGGATTCTCTACGCCATTATAAGGCGAAGTAAGGGGCAACACCTTGGTAATAAGTGCAGGTGTGAGCACGATGAAATGCGTATCCGCATAACGGTTGCGTCCTGCATATCCCTCTACCACCGCGCTCACGCGGCGCATACCCGCCACGTCGCGGAAATAGCCGTTGACGGTACGCGTTTCGCCCACCTTAAGCTTATCAATGAACAGCGTTTTTTTGGATGCTTGCTCGCGCAAGGAAAAGCCCTCGACAGGGGTGAGATACATCGTCACCATCACACCTGTAAGTTCTGCCGATCCCGTGTTCTGTACCGTCACCGAAACGGCATGCGGGCGAGTCACATCCTTGCTCACGCCACCTTTCATGTCCACGATGGAAATGGCATCGCGTCCCTCAACGTAGACGGGCGAGGTGACGGTATACAACTCACCATTGCGCACCCTGATATAGTAGTAGTCAAAATCGGGGAGAAGGTCTACGCGCCACGTAAAGCGACGGCGAAGCCCTGCCTTTACGCTGGCAACCACAATGTTATCCTCACTCACCAGCTCCACGACGCCAATGCCTTCGGCGCGCTCGGTAGAGATCTCCACCTCCGCGCTCAACTGTTTGGGATTTGCGAGGCGTGAGCCGAGCCATTCTCCATTGACGCGATACCAGATCTTCATGGTATTATCCATGGTAGAATAGGTGCGTCCACGGCGGAAAGCGTCCATAATATTATCTCTTGTAAGGGCATAAGCAAGTGCTACGCCCGTACTGCTTGTTTTAGTCGTCCAATCCTTCCTGTGATTATCCTCGTTGGAAACGGGCGCCACGTGCCAACCGCGCGCAAGTGCCAGCGCGTAGTGATTATCATACTCCGCGCGCTTGATCTCGGCAAGCGCCACGCGTGCATCGCGCTCCTTCGTGTAGCCTCCAAAGCTGTTGAAATCACCCCAACGGTCAATGGGGTGGTTGAACATAGCAAGCGCAAAGGGGTCGGCGGTGAGTTTGTCATAAATATCGTAGAGAGAGTGCTTGTCTGCCGCCGCGAACCAGGGCGTGCCAAGCACGTTCATATGACCGTAAAAATCCCTATTACCCCAGGACACCTCATAGCCATGAAGCGCCGCAAACTTGCCGTCCGCATTGAAGCTGTCCGCAATCGCCTTTTGCCGTTCGATATCCTCCTGCGTCAAATAGCAACAATGATCGGTAACAGCAAAATAGTCCACCTTTCCCACGTCGCGCGCGTATGCCATTGCTTCCTCCGGCGTGCCAGAGCCATCCGACTCCAGCGTGTGCGCATGCACCTCGCCACGATAGAGATTCGGACGATCAGAACTCACATGGAAGGCGGAGCGCAGATAGGAGCGATTGCCAAGCAGATCGCGCAAGGTCATCTCGATGATATGCTCACCCACAGCAAGGGGGGTAGGGGGCGTATACGTTACGCTATTCTTTCTCCATTTCGACTGTTCGGACACGTTGCGTCCATCGAAGAATAGCGCCGTGTTCTTAACATCCACGCCCGAAAGATCCCAAAAACGCGCGATCACGTCCATGGTGTCCGTCGCACCAAGCGTTTGTCCATCGGCAGGATACACCCTGGAAACGATGGGGCCACTTCTATCAATAAGCGATACCGTTTGGGGGTTATTGGCATTACCAAGCGTGGCGCGATAGGTTTCACTGCGTGCTTCGATCCAGTAGGAAAGCATGCGAGGATCTGCACGCAACATCTTCACGGGGATACGCACCTCGTAGGTGCCATCCTCTTTTAGCACGGGGATAAATTCACGCGTGCCATCGGGGGTCACAACATGAACGCGTACCACGCCCACTTTACCACCGAGCACGGCCAAGCAAAGGGGCAAATGCGTGCCCTCTACCACACACTCCGACAAGGGAGAAATCGGCAAAATGGCAGGTGTCGCAGCGACGCCCACACGCGGAAATACTTGCCCGACGTCAGCCGTGCCGGGCGTAGCCGGACAGCGCGTATCAATGCGCAAGGGGTGCGACGGATCGGCCAAATCAATCGTCCAAAGCGAGGACGTGCGGGCGGGCACGTCGCGCTCATCCTTATCGCAGTTCACGCGCATCACATACACGGCGGCATCGGCGCCCTTGCCGCGCGGCACCACCAAAAGGCGATGCGGATCATTTTGGCAAATGCCAAACGTCCCCTTTACGGGGGCATAACTGTCCTTCGCCTTTTTGGCAAGCGACACGGTCATCACACGAGGCGCGCGCTTTAACAATTTTTCACAGTCGGGGAATTCGTCGGCAAGTGAGCGGAGCATCGCACGCACATCCTTTTCGGCACTGCCGTACTCGGCAAGGTGCTCGGCAGTGAGAAAGCGGAGCACTGCGACCTCGCCGCCTTTCAGAACATTCACGCGCTTCGCATCAGCCAGCGGATTTCTGCCCACCACGACGTCATCTTTTTCAAGCAAAATTTCGTAGTCGTACAAGTCAACGCTCTCCGCTCTCGGATTGCACAGTTCATAAAAGTGCGCATCGTTGCGCATATCGGTGGCAAATTCCGTGATCACAAAGGGCGGAAGCACAGGCATATCCATGATCGGCACAGTATAGATTCTACTATCCACACCATCTTGGCCGAATGAGTAGATCAGTTCCTTTCCGCGCACCTCATCGGCGGAAAGCGTATAGGCGTAAAGAGTATAGTCTCCACATGTCTCCGTGGCACGCATGCGCTGTGAGCGCTCGCGAACAGCAGACTCATACGTAACGGTAACAGGTGTTTTTTTCGCACCGTCCGTGGGGATCAAAACGCAAAGCGTGAGTTCGTGCCCTGAAAAAGCAGTGCATACGGGCGAATGGATAAAGCGATTCACAAGAGACACCTCCTATCAAACTCCTATCATAATATGAGTGCAAAAAGCGGACAAAGTGCAAGCGGAAAAAACATAGCGGGCACCAGGTTCATCACCTTGATTTTGGTGATGCCTAAGAGGTTCGTGCCAATCACAATGACAAGCAGCGAACCGATTGCCATCATCTCCGTGACCACGTCCCCGGGGATCGCGTTACCTGCAAAGAAAGCAAAGGCAACCATTGTGCCCTGCACTGCCAATACACCTACGGCAGAGAAGATCACGCCGACGCCAAGTGAAACGGCAAAAATCACGGCGGACACCATGTCAAGCATAGATTTTGCATAGTAGGTTTCGTGCGTGTGAAGCATACCGCTCTCCATCGCGCCCGTCACCGTCATGGCACCCACGCAAAAGAGCAAAGTTGCCGCAACAAAACCCTCAGCAACGTTGCCTCCGCGCCCCTTCATGCTTTTTTCAAGCAGTGCGCCAAGCTTATTTACCCACCGATCAAGGTCGGCAAGCTCACCAACAAGCGCACCCAGCACCACCGACACGATCATCACAAGCACGTTTTGCACCTCGACAGCGCCCATAATGCCAATGAGGAGCACGCAAAGCCCTACGCCCTTTTGGACGAGCGAGGCCACGCGATTTTCTCTCACCGGTGCCTCTGACACCTCTTGTTTTCCGCGGTACAAGCGAGCCGCAAACAGCTTGATAAGCAAGCCAAAAAGCGCACCAACAATCACTGCACCGGTATTGACGATCGTTCCCCACAGGGCCCAGTTTGACATGACACTCTCCTTTTGCGCGCGATTGCGCGCATGTATACACACATATATAACACTTTAACACATTCGCGCGCGAAATGCAAGATGTTTCGTGATTTGTTTTGCGAAAATCTTTGTTTTTTGTCTTCGCAACAGCAACAAAAAGCCCCCGCCACAAGGGCGGGGGCTTTTTGTTGGTGCTCCTGCGGAGACTCGAACTCCGGAC
>JAZNAM010000081.1:0-19174 GCA_045586515.1 Eubacteriales bacterium | reverse complement strand
ATACTTGTGGATATAGGCGACGAGCAGTCTATTGAGCAGTCGCTCTCCACCTTCTCGTCGCACATGGTGCATATCGTGGATATGGTGAACACGCTCTCCCCCCGCGCGCTTGTGCTTTTTGACGAGCTGGGTGCGGGCACCGATCCCATCGAGGGTGCGGCGCTTGCGGTTGCGATCATTGACGAGGTGCGCCGTGCAGGGGCGCTTTGCGCGGTCACCACGCACTATGCAGAGCTCAAGGCATTCGCGCTTGATACCGAGGGCGTGCAGAACGCCTCGTGTGAGTTTGACGTGGCAACGCTTCGCCCGACCTATCGCCTCATCATCGGTACACCGGGCAAATCCAACGCATTCGCCATTTCGGAAAAGCTGGGACTTCCCAGCCGTGTGGTCAGCGAGGCAAAGTCACTCATCAGCAACGAGAATCGCCGTTTTGAGGCGGTGATCGAGCAGCTGGAGATCGCGCGCCTTGCCATGGAGCGAGACCGAGACGAGGCGGCAAAGCTGCGCGCCGAATATGAGCGTGCGCGTGCCGACGTAGAGGCAAACGTGAAGCGTGCACGCGCCGAGGCGGAAAAGGTGCTCGAAACGGCACAGACCAAGGCGGCATCCCTGGTGGAGAGTGCGCGCGCATCGAGCGAGTTTGTGTTCGACCAACTGGAAAAGGTGCGCCGCGAGCGTGAGAGTGAGCGCTTGGGCGAGCATTTGGACGCCACGCGCCGCGCCGTACGCGCGCATCTGCGCGAGAACGAGGAGAAATTCAACCCCGTTGAGGAGCGTTCCAATGAAAACTACGTATTGCCGCGTGCGCTGAAAAAGGGCGACAAGGTCTATCTTGTCGATCTTGGCCGAGAGGGCGTGCTGCTTTCTGACCCGGAGCGCGATAGCGTGATGGTGCAGGCAGGCGCGTTCCGCACCAAGACGAAGATCGCCAACTTGCAGCTGATTGAGGACACGCCAGCGGCAAAGGCGAAAAAGGAAAAGAGCGCAGACGTGCGCACCGTGGTATCACGTGAGTTCAAGGATGAAATTGATCTGCGCGGTATGACGGGGGATGAGGCTTGGTTTATGGTGGATAAGTATTTTGACACCGCACAGCTTGCGGGCTTTCACACCGTGCGCCTTATTCACGGCAAGGGAACGGGCGCATTGCGCAACGCCCTTTGGCAGTATCTAAAACGCGACAAGCGCATTGCCACCTTCCGCATCGGCAAGTACGGTGAGGGCGATGGCGGCGTGACAGTCGTTGAACTGAAATAATGAGCAATAAAGGAGTAACACTATGAGCGAACTGAAAATGTTAGCGATTGATCTTGGCGCATCGAGCGGCAGAGGTATTGTCGGCACCTATAACGGCAAGACACTTACCCTGCGCGAGAACCACCGCTTCTCGAATGACCCTGTGATGGTAAACGGCCGTTTCCGTTGGGATATTCTGCGCATCTATCACGAGATTAAGCAGTCCATCCGCGAGGCGGGTTTGTCGGGCGAAAAGATCGCGGGTATGGGCATTGATACCTGGGGCGTTGACTACGGTCTGATGGACGCAAAGGGAGAATTGCTTGCCAACCCCATGCATTACCGTGACACGCGCACCGTTGGCATTACCGAGGAACTGGAAAGCCGTCTTTCTGCCAAGGAGCTTTATGACATCACGGGTATTCAAACCATTGATTTCAACACCGTGTTCCAGCTTGCTGCCGACCATCGCGATAACCCCGAGGTGCTGGCACTCGCACGCCGCATGCTCTTTATCCCCGATCTGCTCAACTATTTCCTCACGGGCGTGATGGCAAATGAGTACACTGTTGCGTCCACGGGCGCGCTCCTTGACGCCAACACGCGCCGCGTTGCACCTCGGATTTTTGAAAAGCTAGGTTTGCCCGCACTGCTTGGCGATCTTGTTGAGCCCGGCAACTGCCTTGGCACGCTTTCCACTGCCGTGCGCGAGGAACTTGGCGGCATCAACTTCAACGTGTATAACGTGGCATCGCACGATACCGCAAGCGCGGTCATTGCCGTGCCCGCGAAGCGCGACGATTTCATCTACATTTCGAGCGGTACGTGGTCGCTCATGGGTACGGAGCTGAACGCCCCCCTCATCAACGAGGAAACGCGCGCCCTCAACTTCGCCAACGAGGGTGGCGCGATGGGCACGATCCGCTTCCTCAAAAACATCATGGGTCTGTGGACCGTGCAGGAATCGCGCCGTCAGTGGAAGCGAGAGGGCAAGGAGTACAGCTTTGCGGATCTCCAGACTTTTGCCGAGGCAGAAAAGCCCCTGGTATCCTTTATCAACCCCGACGACGCACTTTTTGCCACCCCCGGCGATATGCCCGGCCGTATCCGCCGCTTCTGCCAGGAAACGGGTCAGCACGTACCCGAGAACGTGGGACAGACGGTGCGCGTGATCATGGAGAGCCTTGCGCTTCGCTACCGCTACGTGATGGAGGGTATCACGCGCCTGCGTGGCAAATCGGTGAGCGCTATTCACATCGTGGGCGGCGGCACGAAGGACACCTTCCTTTGCCAGCTTGCGGCTGACGCGTGCGGCGTGCCCGTCATTGCGGGCCCCGTGGAGGCAACCGCCATCGGTAATCTTTGCATGCAGTACATTGCGGCAGGAGAGCTGAAGGATCTCGCCGAGGCAAGAGCCCTCATTGCGGACTCCTTTGCCCCTGTTGTCTACGAGCCCACGGCAAATCGCGCCGCGTGGGATGAAGCATATGGTCGTTTTTGTGAAATCTGCGAAAAGCGCAACTGATCATTCTGCCAAAAACTACTGAAACTGCTTTTTTTCGCGAAAAAGACTTTTCAAGCGCGTGCGTTTATGTTATAATACTTTTGTTAAATGTCATACGCACCCACAAATGAAACATCACGGAGGTTTGTAATGAAGGAAGCACTTTACGGAGAACTTAGTGTAATTGGTATGCGCGGCTGCGATCAGTTCGTCGCACAGGTGGATAACTACTTAAAGGATTGGCGTCGCCACGGCGGTGAGGAGTCCTTCCTTGCCCATGCAGATTGCCCTCGTTTCGGCACGGGCGAGGCAAAGGCGCTTGTGCACGAGTCCATGAGAGGACATGACGTGTACCTGTTCTGCGACCCCTTCAATTACAGCGTCACCTACAAAATGTACGGTCAGCAGGTGCCTATGAGCCCGGACGATCACTACGCGGATCTCAAGCGCGTGATCGCCGCTATCGCAGGCAAGGCACGCCGCATTTCCGTTATCATGCCCATGCTCTACGAGGGCCGTCAGCACAAGCGTACCCAGCGCGAGTCGCTTGACTGTGCCACCATGCTGCAAGAGTTGGTTGCCATGGGCGTGAGCAATATTATTACCTTTGACGCACACGATGCTCGCGTGCAGAACGCCATCCCGCTTCACGGCTTTGACGACGTTCGCCCCACCTACCAGATGATCAAGGCACTCGTTCGTGCAGAGCCCGACATTGTGATCGACAAGGAGAACATGGTTATCATTTCTCCCGACGAGGGCGCAATGGGCAGACGTATGTACTTCTCTTCGATGATGGGTCTGGATATCGGCATGTTCTACAAGCGCCGTAACTACGCGAAGATCGTCAACGGCAAGAACCCCATCGAAGCACACGAGTACCTTGGCCGCGATTTGCATGGCAAGGATGCCATCATTGTTGATGACATGATCTCCTCGGGTGAGTCGCTGCTCGACGTTGCCAAGCAGCTCAAGGAGAAGGGCGCAAACCGCATCTTCTGCTTCGACACCTTCGGCCTTTTCACGGATGGTTTGGATAAATTCGATCAGGCGTATGCCGATGGCACCATTTCCCGCATCTTCACCACCAACCTGGTATATCGCACCCCCGAACTGCTCACCAGAGAGTGGTACACCGAGGTGAATATGTGCAAGTACGTGGCGTACATCATCGACACCCTCAACCACGACGAAACGATCAGCAACCTGCTCAATCCCGCCAAGCGCATCCACAACTTGTTGGAGAAGCACAAGAAGGCACAGGGCAGATAATAGCAGACCATACAAGAAGGGCCGTTACAGCGTAACGGTCCTTTTGTGAAAGGATACGCAATGAAGAAAAATGAACTGACCTGCGCGCGTCGTAGGACATCCATTGGCGGTCAGGCGCTCATGGAAGGTATCATGATGCGCGGCCCAAAGAAGAACGCCATGGCGGTGCGCCGCCCGAATGGCGAAATCTATTTTGAGGAAAACGTCAACGAGAAAAAGAAGCGTGCGGCAATCACAAAATGGCCCATCGTGCGTGGCGTGTACGGCTTTGTAGATTCGATGATTCTCGGCTACAAGTCGCTGATGCGCTCAGCTGACATTGCCATGGAGGAGGAAGAAACAGCCGCGGACGGGGCGAAAAAAGCGCCATCCAAGGGCTTTACAAACGCCGTAATGGTGATCGCCACCGTACTGGGCGTGCTGCTTGCTCTTTTGCTGTTTATGTGGCTGCCGACCTTCCTGTATAGCCAGATCTCGCACTTCGCGCCCGACGCGTGGGGGCTTGCGGGCAACCGCTATCTGCGCTCCGTATTCGAGGGCGTGCTCAAAATTGTGGTGCTTGTCGTCTATATGGCGCTGGTGTCGCTTTTGAAGGATATTCGCCGTACGTTCATGTACCATGGTGCGGAGCATAAGACGATCTTCTGCTATGAGCAGGGCTTGCCCCTCACGGTGGAGAACGTGAAAAAGCAGAAGCGTTTTCACCCCCGTTGTGGCACTTCTTTCCTCATTTTGATGCTGCTTGTGAGTATCGGCATCGGACTTTTGATCCCCCCCGAACTGCCCTTTGTCGGCGGCACGCTTTACACCGTGATCCGCGCGGTAATCAAGCTGTTGCTCTTGCCCCTCACTATGGGCATTGAATACGAGCTGCTCAAGCTTGCCGGCAGATACGACAACCTCTTTACCCGCATCATTTCCGCGCCCGGTATGTGGTTGCAACGCATCACCGTGAAGGAGCCCACCGATGATATGATCGAGTGCGCGGTGAAGGCATTCCTTGCCGTGCTCCCCGAAGAGGAGATTGAGGCAGAAACGCTTGCCGCCTACGGCGATTTGGCAAAGGAAGCAGCGTGTGCCGAAGAAAACGCAACCGAAACAACCGAAGCATAACGAAAAAGACCGTCGATCGGCGGTCTTTTTTTGTTCTCACCTACATTCCGGCTACACCCACGGCAAAGACGCCTGCCGATTTTGCCGTTAGGCAAATGGAGGCGGTGCCGAACAAGGCAAGGCACCATATCCCACAGCGCTTGGCGCTGGCGGATATTAAAAACGCTTGGCGCTGTGGGATAATGAAAACACCGACAGCGCTCGACGCTGGCGGATATTAAAAACGCTTGGCGCTGTGGCATATTCCATACAAGATATGCCACTATGTGGCATAACCGTCACCATATTTGGTTAAATTTGTTGACAGGGGCTATAAAGTGTGATACAATAAGAAACTGTAATACTATGTCGAAAGGAGGGGAGAGCACATGATCCTCATTATTGCGGAAAAACCCAGTCTTGCGCGCAATATTGCGGCGGGCATCGGGCAGATGTCCAGACGCGACGGATACATGGAGGGCAACGGATATATCATCACCTGGGCATTTGGCCACTTGTTCTCCCTTGCCGATATCGAGGCGTATTCGCCTACGCCCGTAAATGCGGACAGAATGTACTGGCGGATGGACAATCTCCCCTGTATCCCTGCGCAGTTCCGCTATGAGATGCGTCGCTCGAGCGACAAGAAGATTGTAGATGACGGCGTGAAGCGCCAGATCGCGCTGATTTCGCAGCTTTGCAACCGTGCAGACGTGGACACTGTTGTGAACGCAGGTGACGCGGATCGCGAGGGCGAGATCATTGTGCGCACCTGCATTCAGTATGCGTTTCAAAATAACCCCAACCACGGCAAAGCGCTCAAACGCCTGTGGCTCCCCGACCAGACGCCCGAAACCGTGGCGGCGGGGCTTGCGGATTTGAAGGACGAGAGCGAATACGATACCCTTGCCAACGAGGGCTATGCGCGCACGTATATTGATTGGCTCTACGGCGTCAATCTCACGCGCTACGCCACGCTCAAATGCGGCGCGCTACTTCGTGTAGGCCGCGTGATCGTGCCCATCGTGCGCGCCATTTATGAGCGCGACATGGCGATCCGCCACTTTGTGCCGGGGAAATATCTCGCCCTGGTGAGCAACGCAGAAACCAACGGCGAGAAGATCGAACTTACCTCCAAGCGGCGATTCGAGGAGAAGGACCTGGCGGGTGCAGAGGCGCTGTGCGCCAAGTACAACGCGGCAGGCGCGGTGGTGACGGAGGTGAAGCGCAAGCAAAGCACGCTTGCCCCCGGCAAGCTCTACTCGCTTTCCAAGCTGCAAAACGTGCTTGGTAAGAAGTATAAAATGTCGATGAGTGATAGCTTGGAGATCATCCAAGGGCTCTATGAGCGCGGTTACCTGACCTATCCGCGTACCAACTCCGAGTACCTGGCAACTGCCGAGAAAGACAAGATCAGGAAAATTTTGGCGCAATGCCAAAAGATCGGTTATCCCGTGACGTTCAAGGATAGCAACAAGATCTTTGACGATGCGAAGATCGAGTCGCACTCCGCCCTCACCCCCACCTACAAGATCCCCGGTAAGGGCGACCTTACCGAGCGTGAGAATATGGTGTACGCCACCGTGTTCCGCCGTTTCGTTGCGATCTTTTGCGCCGAGCCCTGTACGGCAGAGCGCACCGAGATCACCATTCGCGTGGGCGAGGAGGAGTTTACGCTCAAGGGTCTTGTCATTCGCGAGCGTGGCTGGATGAAGTACGATGATAGCACGCAAAAGGATAAGGTGCTGCCCCCGCTTAACAAAGGGGACACGGTGAATATTGACTTTGCCCCCGTGGAAAAGGAAACCTCTCCCCCCAAGCACTACACCATCGAAACGCTCAATCAGTATCTCAAAAATCCTTTCCGCGAGGAAAAGGCAGCCATCGAGGACGTGGTGGGCGTGGACGATACCGAGGAGTACCGCGCGGTGCTGGAGGGCTTGGAGCTTGGCACCGAGGCGACGCGCACGGGCATCATCGACAATGCGCGTAAAAGCCAGTATATCGCGCTCAACAAGGACGTTTACACCATTTTGCCGGGCGGTGAGTATCTCATTGAGGTGCTGGATCGTATGGATATTCGTATGGATAAGCACCGCACCAGTGAGCTTGGCAGGGCGCTCAAACGCGTGTTCCGCGGCGAGATGACCGTGGACGAGAGCGTGGCGCTCGCGGCAAGCGAGGTGCGCGCTGTGTTCGAGCGCGGAGACGTGCCTATCGAGGAGGATCGCGACATTGGACTCTTTGGCGCGGAGGTAGGGAAGTGTCCGCTTTGCGGCAGACCCGTCACGCGCGGCAGATTCAGCTATAACTGCTCGGGCTATCGCGAGGGGTGCGCCTTCCGCGTCAACCTCTTTATTGCGGAGCGTGCGGTTTCTTTCCGCAACATGCAGCTGTTCTTGCAAACGGGTAGGACGTCCAAGATCCGCGGCTTTATCTCCAAAAAATCGGGCAAGCCGTATGACGCCTTTCTGCGCTATCAGGACGGCAAGGCCGTGTTTGATTTCTCTGTGATGTAATAAAATAAGCACCGCCAAATGGGGAAACGCGCCCCGTTTGGCGGTGTTTTTATGCGTAACGCTACACGTAACGCTACACGTAACGCTACGGTAACGCGCTGTAACGCGAGAGAAGAAGAAAGAGAAAAAGAATAAGAGAAGAATATCATTCTTTCACTCTAGCGCGTGCGCGCGAGGGGAACGCGAACTGTGGAAAACTTGCTGAAATTTACCTTGTTTGGCGAGTTGCACAACAAGGTATTGCACACTTTGTGAACTTTGGCGATTGACAAAAGGTCACGCATCGTGTATAATATAGACACGGAGCGCGGACGACGTCGATTTTGTTGTAGGAAACGGTGGCTCGCGCCTGGCACACAGTGCAAGATGTGCGAATGGGATCGGGCGGGCAGGAGATGCAACAGCCCCCCATTTCCACATCGCTGTGTGTGAACAGGATACATTTGCTTGTTTGTGCGGACAAGGAGCGTAGTCGTGGTGCGATTGCGGACAAGGCGGCTACACCCACAGCAAAGACGCCTGCTGATTTTGCCGTTAGGCAAATGGAGGCGGTGCCGAACAAAGCGAGGCGTCATAGCGCGCGAAGCGCGGTTGTCGACGCCGGCGGATATTAAAAACGCCTACCGCTAAGGGTAGGCGTTTAGGGGGATTATTGTTCGAGTGCGCGCATGTCGGCAATGGCCTTGGCGGGGTCAGCGGCGCCGAAAATGGCGGTGCCTGCGACCACAGCGTTCACGCCTGCATCCAGCACGGCTTGGAGGTTGCCCGCGCCGATGCCGCCGTCTGCTTGTACGTTGGCGGTAAGGCCACGTGCTGCAAGCATGTCGCGGATGGTGGTGGCTTTCTTCAACGCTTCGGGGATCAGCTTCTGTCCACCAAAGCCGGGGTAGACCGTCATCACCAGGAACATATCCGCAAGCTCCAGGTAAGGTGCCACTGCCTCGGCGGGGGTGTCGGGGGAGATGGCAAGACCGGTTTTAAGGCCTGCTTCGCGGATCGCGGTGAGGACTTCTGCCACGTACTCGGTGCTCTCCAAATGAATGGTGATACCATCGGCGCCTGCCTTGATGAAATCCTTGATGTAGCGCTCGGGGCGCTCGATCATCAGGTGCGCGTCAAAAAAGAGCTTGGAGTGGGGGCGAAGCGCCGCAATGATGCCTGCACCGAAGCTGATATTGGGCACGAATGCGCCGTCCATGACGTCGAGGTGGAGCCAATCGGCACCCGCCGTCTCAACACGGGCGACGTCCTCGGCGAGCTTTGCAAAATCAGCAGCGAGAAGGGAAGGAGAAATAATCATAATGCACCTCACAAATCGGTTGGTTCGACATAAAATGACAATGGAGAATATCCGCAGGCGCTACGGGGTGGACGTTTTGTCGCGAGGACGTGTACGCAAAATGCCCCACGGCGTCTGCTTGCCGCTTCAAAGGTACCTTGGGGCGGCGTTTTTCTCGATGAGCGCCACGGCGTGTGCCGCAATGGCAAGCCCCTCACCCGTGGCGCCAAGCCCTTCCTCGGTGGTTGCCTTGACGCTGACTGCGTCCAGGGGCAAATTCAGCGCCGTGGAGAGGTTTTGGCGCATGGCGGAGATATAGGGCGCGAGTTTGGGCGCTTGGGCAATTACAGTGGCGTCTACGTTCGCGACACGGTATCCAGCCGCTGTGAGCTTGTCGGCAACGACACGGGCAAGCGCAATGCTATCCGCGCCGCGGTACGTTTCCTCCGTGTCGGGGAAGTGTGTGCCGATGTCACCGAGTGCGGCGGCACCGAGTAATGCGTCCATGACGGCGTGGGTGAGCACATCCGCGTCCGAGTGACCGAGCAAGCCCTTTTCAAAGGGGATCTGCACACCGCCGAGCACGAGGGGGCGATTTGCCACCAGGCGGTGCAGGTCGTAGCCGTGACCTACTCTCATGTGCGTTTCCTCCTTGCCAAAATGTCCTCGGCGCGCCCGATGTCCTCGGGCGTGGTGATCTTGATGTTGTCCGCGCCAACGTCTACGAGTTTGACGGGGATACGGGCATGCTCCATCAGTTGGTTATCGTCGGTGAAATCTTTTCCTTTGGAAAGCGCCTGTGCCGCGTGATAAAGATCCGCATGGAACGCTTGCGGCGTGCTTGCAAGGAACACGCGCTCACGCTCGATGGTCTTTTCAATGAAGCCACGCTTGTTTGCAAGCTTTACCGTGTCGGTCACGCTGCACGCCGCGCTGGCGGCATTGTAGCGGTAGGCGGCACGAAGCACTTGTTTGATCATTTCGGGTGTCACCAGGCAACGGGCGCCGTCGTGGATCGCCACGAAACGCATCGACTTGTGGATCGCCGCTACACCGCGTTGCACGGATTGGGCGCGCGTTGCGCCGCCCTCGACCACGGTGGTGAGCTTGGTGATGCGAAAGCTCTTACGCAACTGCTCCACGCGCTCCTGATCCTCGGCGCGCGCCACGACCACGATCTGGTCGATGAAGCGACTGCGCTGAAAGGCGCGCAAGGTGTGGGCGAGCACGGGGATGCCCTCCAGTTCAAGGAACTGTTTGGAAGCACCCTTCATGCGTGTAGATCGTCCCGCCGCGACGATGACTGCGGCGGTGGGCGACGCCATGTGCCTGCCTGCGGCGGTGCGCAGAACGTCTGCGGTTACCTCTCGGCGTGACATTAGCGACAGGTGCACTCGCCGTTTTCGATGGCGGTGATAAGATCGACGCGCTTTTGGTGCTTGCCACCCTCAAACTCTGCGTTAACGAAGGCGTTCACAAGGTCCAGCGCGAGGCCCATGCCCACTACGCGTGCGCCAAAGCAAAGCACATTTGCATCGTTGTGCTCGCGCGTGAGGCGTGCGCTGAAGGTGTCGGAGCAGCAAGCCGCGCGAATGCCGCGGTGCTTGTTTGCCGCCATGGACATGCCGATGCCCGTGCCGCAGATGAGAATACCCATCTCGCGCTCGCCGCGCTGGATCTTCTCGCAAAGCGCGTGTGCAATGTCGGGGTAGTTGCAGCTGTCCGAGGTGTGTACACCGACGTCCTCGACGTCAAAGCCGCGTGCGATGAGGTGATCGCGCACAATGCCCTTTAATTCTACTGCTGCGTGGTCGCAACCGATGATCAGCTTTTTCATTGTATCGTTTCCTTTAACCTTTCAAGTCTTTCGCGTTCTGCCTGAGGCATACGCAAGTAAACAGGGACAAGATCGTTGTCGGTGCCTCTCTCGCCCGCCAAATAGCGCCTGAGAGCGACTTTTGCAACCGAGACGGCACATTGATCCGCCAAGAGGGGAGAAATGACGCAGGGGGCTGTTTTTGGGGCGAGGCGCGCAAATTCGTCCACGCCGTCACCTACGAGAACGAAGGGGCTACCGATTTCAAGCAGTTCTGCTTCGAGCTCGGCAACCGAGATCGCCCTGTCGGGGGTGAGGCGGCAAAGCATGCCGTCTTTGTATGCAAACAGCGCGTTGTAGACCTGTCCGCGGCGTGCGTTCATCACGGGGCAGATGAGTGCGTCCGTGGGAACGGCGTTCTCGGCGAGCGCCTCCAGCGTGGATACGCCAAGGCAGCACACGTCGCGCGAGAAGGCAAGCCCCTTGACGGTGGCGGTGCCGATGCGCACGCCCGTAAAGGAACCGGGGCCTGTGCTGCAAGCGAACAGCGCAACGTCACGTGCGGTGACACCGGCTGAGCGGAGTACCGCTTCGACCATCGGGAGCAGCGTTTCGCTGTGCGTGTTGCCGTTTTTTACGGTGAACGAAGCAATCGTGCGCTCGTCGCGGCAAAGTGCCACGCTGGCAACGCCCGCGGTGCTGTCCAAAGCTAAAATCAGCATGTGCATACCTCCTCAATGGTGATTTCTCTGCTGTCGGGGGTGGTGGGGTCGTCCTTTGTGATGCAGACGCGCAGGTACGCGTCGGGCAGGGCGTAGGGGATGTTCTCACTCCACTCCACCAGTATCACCCCACCGCGCGTGAGGTAATCGTCGTATCCGATGGAATACAGATCGTCCTCATCCGTGATGCGGTACATATCGAAGTGGAACATAGGGATCGCGCCGCGGTACTCATGCACCAGCGCGAAGGTGGGGGAGCGAACGGCAGCCCCCGGGGAAAGCACAGACGCCACACCGCGCACAAACGCGGTTTTCCCCACGCCAAGATCGCCGTACAGGGCGATATAGCGGGGGAGCGAGGGCTCCCTCATCAGTCGGTCGGCAAGTGCCGCACCGATTGCTTCCGTTTCAGCGGGACTTGCGGTATGAATGCGTTGCGTGTTCATATCGAACTCCCTCCAAAGCATTATTTTTTGTCCTTTAGGTACTCGCGAGAGCCATCGGGACGCTCGATGACGGTGTTATCGAGAATGGAGCCGAAAGAGGCACGAAATTCGCGGATGTACTCCGCGCGAAGCGCCGCTTGCTCCGATTTCTCCGCCTCGCTGAGGGGGCGCGTCTTGGAAAGACGCGCCAGCTCGTTGATGCGGTCCAATTTTTCTTGTACCATGGCGTTTACGCGCGTAGCGTGAGTCCAAGCTCGCGGTCGAGCAGGACAAGCACCTTCTTGGTGACCTTTTCTGCGTCCTCGACGGTCATGGTGTGATCCTCGGCGCGCAGCGTCATGCGGATCGAAACGGACTTCTTGCCCTCGCCGATCTGTACGCCGCGGTAGATGTCAAACAGGCGAATGTCCTCGACAAGCTTGCCGCCCGCCTTTGCCATAACGGCTTCGATGCGGCCCACCTCAAGCGCCTCGTCGCACACCAGCGAGAAGTCACGTGTGATGGCAGGGAACTTGGGCAGGGGCTTGTAGACCTTGACCGAGGAGGATGCGGCAAAGAGCTTGTCAAAGTCGATCTCTGCTGCGTAAACGGCGATATCCATACCGTAGGCGGATGCCACGGTGGGATGGATCTGGCCAAACGTGCCGAGCACAACGCCGTCCTTGGTGAGAACGCGTGCACAGCGGCCAGGATGGTAAGCGTAGTGGTCGGTCACCGCCTCAAAGGTTGCACTCTTGATGGAGGCGAGTGCGAGCAGATTCTCAATCACACCCTTGACGGTGTAGAAATCTGCATCGCCATACATGCCGAGCGTGACGGTGCGTCCCTCGTAGGGGAGCTTTGCCTCGTCCTCATCGGGCAGATATACGGAGCCGAGTTCAAACAGGCGCACGTTTTCGTTGTTGAAGTTTGCGTTACGTGCCAGCGTTTCCATCATCGAGGGAAGCGTGGTGGTGCGCATGACGCTGGTATCTTCACCCAAGGGGTTGGAGATCACCACACTGCGGCGCAGTGCGCTGTCAGCGGGCATGTTGATCTTATCGTAGTACTTGGGGGAGATGAACGAGAAGGTTTGGATCTCGTCTACGCCCATGCCGTACAGCGCGTTCTCTACGTTCACGGCGAACGCTTGCTTTTGGGATCTGCCGCCCTGCGTGGTTTCGCCGCGCATCTGGGTAGAGGCGATCTTATCGTAGCCGTAAATGCGGAGCACTTCCTCTGCAATGTCGTTCATGCAGCGAAGATCGGCGCGGTAGGTGGGCACGGTGATCATACCGCCCTCTACCTTGCAGCCAAGACCCTCAAGGGTGCTTACCATGCTGGCTTCGGGGATGTCGGTGCCAAGGAAGGCGTTGTAGCGTGCGGGCTCGAAGGGGAGCGTGAACGCTTCTTCTTTGCCGGGATATACGTCAATGATGCCGTCAACCACGTCGCCTGCATCCAGGAGCTGTACGAGCTCGCAAGCGCGCATCAGACCGCCGTAGCAGTTTTCGGGGTCAAGACCTTTTTCAAAGCGGGCGGAGGACTCGGTGCGCATGCCGTTTTTCTTGGCGGTGACGCGCACGCTCGGACCGTTGAAGCAAGCGGATTCGAACACCACGGTTGCGGTGTCGTCCTTGATCTCACTATTGGCGCCGCCCATCACGCCTGCAAGGGCGCATGCCTTCTTTTCGTCGGCAATGACGAGCATGCTTTCGTCCAGCGTGTGATCCTGATCGTCGAGTGACTTGAACTGCTCGCCCGCGGTTGCGCGACGCACACGGATGGCAGAGCCGTCCAGCGACTTGTAATCAAACGCGTGCATGGGCTGACCATATTCAAGCATGACGTAGTTGGTGATATCAACAATGTTGTTGATGGGGCGCACGCCTGCGGCGTGCAGACGCATACGCAACCACATGGGAGAGGGCGCGATGCGTACGTTCTTGTCGACCTTTGCCGCGTAGCGCGAGCAAAGATCGGGGGCTTCGATAGCAACGGAGAGATAGTTCTCGATCTTGTCGCCGTCGTTTGCCGCCTTGACGTCGGGGGTGGGGACGTTCAGTGCGCGGTCGAAGGAGATCGCGCTCTCACGTGCAAGACCGATCACGGAAAGGCAATCGGGGCGGTTGGAGGTGATCTCAAACTCGACGGCGGTGTCGTCGATCATCAGCGCCTCGCGGATGTCCATGCCGAGCTTGTCTGCAAAGCACTCGTCCAGGATCAAAATGCCGTTTTCCTCTTTGCCGGGGCACTCGTGTGCGGTGAGGTTCAGCTCACCCATCGAGCAGAGCATGCCGTCAGAGGGAATACCACGCAGCTTGCCTGCCTTGATCACAACGCCGCCGGGCAGCTTTGCAACGGGCAGTGCCGCGGGCACGATTGCGCCCTCGAACACGTTCTGCGCGCCCGTGACGATCTGGATGTCTTCGCCGCGGCCTGCATCCATCGTGCAGATGAGCAGGTGGTCGCTATCGGGATGGGGAACGATCTTCTTGATGCGTGCCACCACCACGTTTTCAATCTCTGCGCCGAGCTCCTCAAAGCCCTCAACCTTGGAGCCGGTGAGCGTCATGCGGTCGCAGTAGTCGGTAATCGATACGTCGCTAACGTCAACGAAGTCAGCGAGCCATTTCATAGAAAGATTCATGTGTCAGCGCTCCTTTCTTAGAACTGCGAGAGGAATCGCTCGTCGTTTTCGTAGAACAAGCGGATGTCGTCAATGCCGTAGTGCTTCATTGCCACGCGTTCCAGACCCATGCCAAAGGCAAAACCGCTGTATACCTCAGGGTCGATGCCGCAGTTGGAGAGCACGAAGGGGTGCACCATACCCGCACCAAGAATTTCGATCCAGCCCTCGCCCTTGCACACGCGGCAACCCTTGCCGCCACAGGCGAAGCAGGAAACGTCAACCTCGGCAGAGGGCTCGGTGAACGGGAAGTGGTGGGGACGGAAGCGGATCTTGGTTTCTTCACCAAAGAGCTGGCGTGCAAAGGTTTCAAGCGTGCCCTTGAGGTCGCTCATCGTGATGCCCTTGTCCACCACAAGGCCCTCAATCTGATGGAACAGGGGGGAGTGGGTGGCGTCCAGCGCGTCGGAGCGATATACGCGTCCGGGCGAGATCACGCGCACAGGGGGCTTCTGATTCTCCATGACGCGCACCTGAACAGGCGAGGTCTGGGAACGGAGCAGAATGTTCTCGGTGATGTAGAACGTGTCCTGCGTGTCGCGTGCGGGGTGATTTTCGGGAATGTTGAGCGCCTGGAAGTTGTAGTAGTCGTACTCTACTTCGGGGCCCTCTGCGATTTGGAAGCCCATGCCGATGAAGATCTCCTCGATTTCGCGCTGTACACGCGTGAGGGGATGCTGATGACCGACGCGTGCGCGCGTGCCGGGCATGGTGACGTCAAGCTTTTCAGCAAGCAGACGGGCGGCAAGCGCCTTTTCTTTTTGCGCGCTCATCTGGGCGGCAATGGCTTTCTCGATCTCGGCGCGCACCTCGTTTGCGAGTGCACCGACGATGGGGCGCTCCTCCGGGGTGAGTGCACCCATGCCGCGCAAAACGGCGGTCAGTTCACCCTTTTTGCCGAGGTAGCGAACACGGATCTGCTCGATATCGGCACTGGGCGATGCCAGCTCTGCAAGAGCGGCATTTTTGATTTGTTCCAGTTTTTCTCTCATGGTTTGTGTCCTTTCGTGTTGTAGTGGACGGAAAATAAAAACACCCCGTCCCGATGTATCAGGACGAGGCGAAAAATCGCTCGCGGTACCACCCGAATTGAAGGCGTAAAGCCAACTCTCACAGGGAACGTGAATTCCCACGGCGCGTAACGGTGCCAACCGTATACGGCTACTTTGGGTTCACCGTATCCGCTCCCAAGCGAAACGCCACAGACCCACGTACGGTCGCTCACAGCCAAGGCGACGTTCTCTGCAGTACGGAATGAGGAGAGGGCAGACTTTTTCACAGCGTTTATTTTTATAATATATAATATTATAACACAGAAACAGGGATTGTCAAGCCACAATGCAAAAAAAGATCAGAAAAAGAGCGGATACAAGGAGAGGTAACATATCCCACAGCGCTCGGCGCTGTGGGATATAAAAAACGCCCACGGCGATTGCCGTGGGCGTTGCTGTTTTGTTTTTCCGTTGGCGGCAACCGCCGCCAACGGATGTTTGATCAACGCTTATTCGCTGATCGGCATACCAGCGTAGCTGGAGAGGATCTCGCGATCAGCGCGGTCATAGCGGCTGAATACGCCCTCTGCAAGCTTGTAGCAGTAAACGCTGCCGTCAGGCGTTGCGCTTACGTCAGCAAGAGCGGTTTCAGCAACCAGTGCCATGCTGGTGGTGTTATCCTCGGCAGTGTAGCCGGAGTAGGAGTAAACGGTTGCACCGTTCACCGTGTACTTCGCGTAGAAGATCACGGAGTACTCAGTTGCCGTTTCAAGACCGTCAACCTCGATTGCGATGGTTGCGCTGCCGTTTGCCGCCACGGTGAGAGCGTCACCCTGGGCGATCATGTCAGCGTAGCTGCCATCTGCCAGCGCTGCGTGGTTGAACGCTGCGCCGTTCAGGTTTGCGGTGGGAATGATCAGCATACCGAAGTCAACGTTGCCTTCGTCTGCAAGCGCCTTGAGATCTGCGTAAGCGGAGCTCGAAAGTGTTGCGGTGAAGAGAAGCTTCATCTCGCCGTCTACGATCACGGGAGTGACGCCTGCGGCGGTGATGCTGTTTGCAGTGCCTGCGCCGTTTGCAACGTAGGAGAGCAGAGCGGAGGAGCCGCCCGCAGCATCAATAGCGATACTTGCATTCTCGTTTGCGAAGTGGTAGGAGCCACCGTATACGGTCAGGTAGCCGCCATTGTTGAAGACGGGGTTCTCGCCGTTGAAGGTGAAGTCGCCGCCGTAAACGTTGACGTTACCTTTTGCCATCACGGTGAAGGACTTGTCAGCCGACTCAACAGTTGCGTCGTATACGTTCAGGGTTGCGCCGTTGCAGATGTAGGAAACTGCGCCGCCCTTTGCGTTGTGGTAGATCTTCGCGCCGCGCACGTTGATTACCGTGGAGGTGGATGCTGCGTAGTTGTACAGGATCGCAGCCTCGTCGCTATCTACAACATCAGGGCAGTTGTAGATAAGGGTTGCGGTTTCGTACAGGTTGATCACGCCGTCCAGCGTGCTGGAGGTGCGGATGATCTTGTGGTTTTGTGCGCCGGATGCGCCGTGTGTGAAGTCACCGTAGATGTCTGCGGTGCCGGAGAAGTTGCCGAGAGCCTCGAAGAGCTGTACCTGAGCACTTGCCTCAGCACCAGTGGTGTCGATGGCTGCGCTCTCCTCGAAGACGAAGTGTGCGTTGCCGTCAACAGCAATGATCGTGCCGGACATGGTGCCTGCGCCCGTGATGAGCGAATCGCGGATCACGAAGTCGCCGTTGCGATCGCCTGCGGTGAAGCTGAACAGCTTGCCGTTGGTTGCGAAGTTGACACCCTCAACCGTAAGGGAAGCGCCGTTCTTCACAGTCAGCAGGTAATCGGAAGCGGTTTCCGTGAGCGTAACGCCCTCGTAAGCGCCCTTGATGGTGACGTCGTAGTTGCCGTCGATCACGCCGGAGCCGGAGGTCGTGCCGCCCGTCACGTAGATGGTGACGTCGACGTATGCCTCAGGATCAGACTTGGGCATAGCCTTCACAAGGTCGGCCATCGTGCGGTAGTAGTTCTTGTAGATGGTGTAGCCATTGTACTCCATGGTTTCCTCACCGAGGCGGAAGCAGTAGTTAAGAGCTCCTGCAGAAGCGTCGTCCATGAAGTAGCAGCTCTGGCTACCACTTGCTATAACAGAACCGCCAACATTTTTGAAGTTGCAGTTGTTAAACTTCACAAGTGCGCTTGCCTTCTTGGACTCAACGCCTGCCACAAAGGCATTGACGTTGGTGATGAAGGTGGCGTTCTCTGCAATGGTGATACCGTCGTTCCAAATGGTGGCATTGACAGTGGTGTACTCAGCGTGAGGAGCGAGCTTGAGGATAAGCGTTGCGCCGTCAATCACGAGCTTGCCGGTGGTGCCCTTCATCTGGATGAGGTGGTGCCAGTCGTTCGCTTTCTTTGTAACAAGCGTGTAAACGGTGCCCGTCACGTAGATAGTGCCTTCAAAGCTGGAGTGGGAGCTGACGGTGTAGGTGTTGTTTTCGCATCCCAACAACTCTTCCGAGCCGTCGTTCTTACCAAAGCCAACTGTGCCGTGCAGGTAAACGTCTGCGTACTTGCCGGAATCAACGCGCAGGAGGTGCTGTGCGTCAGCGCGCTCACCATAGAGCTTCGCGTCAGCGCTCAGCGTGAAGACGGTGGGTGCGTCAGCGTTGCTGGTGCCCACTACGTTTACACCAAGTCCGTTAGCGAAGATCGTGAGGTTGTTTACGGTGAGGTTTGCACCGTTTGTAACCACAAACAGGTAGTTTGCGGTGTCCGCAGCGCTCAGTACGATACCGTCCTTTACGCCCTCGAAGGTGATTGTCTTACCATTTACCGTGTACTTGTTCGTATCAAGCGTCATGCTCTCCAGGAAGTAGAGCACGTCGCCATCCTTAGCCGCTGCAAGAGCAGCTGCCAGGTCAGAGTAGTAACCGGTGGTGAATTGGTGTGCAAGACCGCCGTTGCCAAGCTTTTGGTTGTTGATGCGGATCATCGCACCGTTCTTGGAAGCCACGGTGTCACTTGCGAGTGCAACGTTGACAAACTTCATGCTCGCAAACGTGCCGTCCACAAGCTTTGCGTAGGTGATGAGTGCCATGTTTTCCATCGAAAGCGTGGCCTTTGCATTGGTGGAGCGAATCGGTGTCACGATAGACTCAAATACGGTGTTCATGCCGGAAAGCTTGACGCTTGCCGCGCTGCTACCGCTGATGAGTACGATGACGGAGCCTGCTCCCTTACCGGTGTGCTTGAAGTAGCCACCGTTCACGTTCAGCGTGTTGCCGGTCACAGCAAGGAGTGCGCCGTTGCCGTTTGCGTTGAACTGACCGTTGTTGATGGTAATGTTGCCAGAAGTGTTGAACGTGTTGGTCGAACCAAACGTGGTAAACGTACCATCGTTGATGACAACAGACGTGTTATCAAACTTCTTGTTGTAGAACATGAGGTAAGCGTTTACAGGCGCCTTCTCAGTGCCAACCGTGAACGTACCGCCGTTGAATACGTAGTTGCCGTATGCCACGAAGATACCGGAGGTTTCCGTTTGTACGTTGCCGCATACAAAGGAAACGTTTGCGTTCTTACCGAACACGATCGTGCCGGTAAAGCCGTCTG
>JAZNAM010000080.1:0-10927 GCA_045586515.1 Eubacteriales bacterium | reverse complement strand
GGCACATTAATCGAACATATTGATTTGGAAGGTGACGAAGGATATTTTGAATATGCTATACCATTTAGCTTAGAGCTCCCATACGTCGGTGTTGTTGAACACTGTAACGTCATACTTGACAATACCGCTTGCGGCCGCTGTTCCTCTGCTGAGCGTTGTTTCCATGCTTGTGGAGAAAGCAAGGGGAGCGGACTGTTGTTTGTCGATGTTGGTGACCTCGTAATCCGTAATGCTTGTGATAAAGATGCCCTCCGGCATTGCCGCCTCTACTTTTCCGTTCACAACAATCGAGGATGAAATGGCGGCATATCCCACACAGGCGAATAAAGCCATAAAGGAGAGCGTGATACAAAGCAGGGTTTTAAGCCATGGCTTCATAATCATCACTCTCCTTTTTGGTATGGTTTACTCTTGATCTTCGTTTTCTTCGGTAGGTGTAATCATCGCGGTGAAAATCTGCTCCGCTTTGCGTCTTACAACACCGATGATCTTCTTCAGGGGACGATCCAGCGTTTCGGGGTCCACCTTGTAGTTTCCGCGAGCAACTTCTGCTTCGCGAACAACCTCTTGATCGTCGTTTTCATCTCTCGTAGGAACGAGAACGACATCTCCGCTTTCCACGGTGTTTCCGTTGGGATCGTAGCGATACGTCTGATCGGGCTGATCCTCGCAGAATACGTCGATGGCGTCCACGCCGGATTGCTCGGTTTCCTCTACTTCGGGGATAGCGTCAATCAGTTCTTGCACCTCGGCGTCAGCTTCTACCGTTTCTTCATCGGCGGAAACAGCCTCTTCTGCTTCAGCAGGCGCTTCCTCTTCCGTGGTGGCGACTACTGTGAGCGAGCTGTCTGCTTCGACAACGGGTGCCGCCAACAAGTTTTCGATGACGGGCGCAGGGTCAGCAGGGGATTGCGTTTCGTGCGCGTCGTGAGAGGGGCTAAGAACCACCTTGATCACGGGGCTAACGACGTTGGTGATATGGGGTGCCGCGGTATTCGCGGAAGTGTTTGCTTGGGGTTCTTCGGGTTCGCTGTATCCCTCGATCTTCACTTCGTATACGTACAGAAGCTTGCTATCGGTGGGGATGAGGAACTTCGTGCAGGTTTTATCCTCATTTTCGTGCATCAGAATGGGTGCTTGGATGGTATCTCTGATCTCCAGCATCTCATCAAACGTGTTCACAAGGATCTTCTGATATCCCGAGGCATCGAACATATTATTGATCTTCTGGATATAGGACTTATACTGCGACAGGATCTTTCTCACACGCGTAGTATAGGTGATTTCTACTGTTCTGGTCAGGTAGATAAAGGCGACCAGCAAGAGGATCAACAAGAGTTCAATTACACCAAGGACGATGGCAGTCGTCTTAAATACTTCAAAGCCGGCGCCTCTTGTGCAAGCGATCATTTTCGCTTCGGCGTCGGGTACTGCCGACGTCATTTTGATGTTAACGGTTTTTGTTGTAAGAGGGATACGAAGTTCGGATGTGTAGTTGTCCACGCTGCTACCGGAGAACGCATTGCAATCGCTCAGCACGTCTACGTTCAAGGTGACCACGATATTGCTTGTGGTGCCTGTCAGACCGTAGGTTTCCAGGAATTTGTTAGCGAGATCGTTGTATTCATCATAGTTGATGACGACGATTTCGTTGATGTTCAATCGATTGGAACTGTTTTGCGATTTGTTCTGAACGCTCACCAAATCATATTCGGGATTGAAAATGGCAACCTTAGAGGTGTTGTCAATGATCTCAAGTCGTGATTTGATGGTGTAGGAATATTGGTAATTCACATCATCGGCATCCATATCGATCTCGTAGCTGTAGTCCGCTATGATTTTGTCAATTAGGGAAGCCACGTAGGATTGATCTTTGCCAAGATAGTTCTGCTCGAAAAACTCGTTTTCCTTTAAAAAGACGTTGTAGTCGATCGAGCCGCTCTCTTGATAGTCGATGTAGTAGGTTTTGTTCAGCTGATACGCCACGATCGAGCAGACCACAATGGCAACTGCTACGACGCATGCGATTACGGCTTGTACAAATATCCACTTTTCACGGTTCTTGCGGTAAAGCGTGCGCGCTTTCTTTTCCTTTTCCGACATTTCGGTATACCTCCTTTCTTTCAAATTTTAGGTGACGGGCTCAAGCAGTTCTCTGAGCCACAGCGTTGGGTAGCCGATATAGGCAACCTTCATATCGGTCAGCCCCACAATATCGGCGTCTACTCTGTAACCAAAATCCATCGTGTCGTTCGCATCTCCTTGTGTGTAGTAACGGGTTTCGTTTCCAAGGCGCTCAATCGCCACGACTCTGTGAACGATTTTGATTCCGTCTTGTAAGAAGACAATCACTTGTCCTTCTTCGATGACTTGGTCATCGTATTGTTCGTAGATGATCATATCTCCCTTGTTGATCTCACCTGTCATGCTTTCTGTAGCGATGACGATGGCGCCGAATCGGAACTGGCAGGAGATAAGCATTGCTGCTGCGATCATGATCGTGATCGAGAGGGCAGTGGCGACAAAGCCAAGCTTGCTCTCTTTTTTGACGGCGTTCTTCTTTCTCTTGGAGTAAAGCGCCAAGAGCAAAAAGAGCATGACAAGGGGGAGAAAGAGTTTAATGCAAACGAGCAAGGCGTCCGACATTGCCGTAACAGACGGGATGAAATAGACGTACAAAGTCGTGATGAGTCTGAAGGCGATGTTTGGGAACATGCCGAATCGTTTTGCGGTGTAGTGGTAAAAAACGTTTGCACTGATAGCAGGAAAAAGCGTCATGCCGACAAGATCCATGAAGCGGTTGATGCTGGTGATTCCTGCGATGTTGGAAAAAGCCAGGACGTCTGCGACAAGGCAGATCAAAAAGGCGATGGTGAGGGCGAAGGTGTTGTTCTGATCCACCAGGGTGGAGCGGATCACCTCCGTGGTGATGATGATGACGATCAGGGGGAGCAGCGTGGTGAGTAGAAGTTTTGGGGTCACAAAATAGGGATTTTTGTAAAACCCGAAAAACAGCCCGGACATTTCCACCAAGGCGACGTACAGCACGCCGATTATCGTAGAAAGCAGAAACACTTCCTTTTTATTGGGGGAATGCGAGCATCGCTTCCGTATCATCAGCCGGACGGCAACAGTCAAAGGGATCAGCAGACAAGCTGCCAATATCTTACTGCTCCCGAGATCGACGAACAAAGAGGCAAAGAGGGCCGCAAAGGTGACCAAAGAAACCGTGTAAAGCACTTGTTTATCCTTGTACATTTGCGGCCCTCCTTTCTAAATTATTGCTTTTTTAATGGTCGCTATATTAGGTGTTGCCGGTGGTGATGGCGTCGGAGCTTCCGTACAGGGAAACTCTGAAGAAGCCGGAGTAGTCGCCCTCGCAGGAGTCGGTCATCGTAATCGTGAGCGTGATCGTTTCCGTACCGCCTGCGGGAATGTTCTTTACTTCATCATCCCAGTCCGTTGTAACCGTGAAGCGATCGGGGTTGGCGCTCGTTACCTGGCCTGCGGTCTCGCCGTAGAGAACGGTTTCTACTTTCACATTCATGTCGGCGTCGTTGCCGTTTTTAATGGTCAACGTAGCGGTGATGCTGTCGTTTGTAGATGCCATGTCGCGGATGTTGAGCATGACGGTCTTAGCGGTGGAGCCATTGCCCAGTGCGGTATCGCAATGGATCACGGGGACGTTGCCCAGGATGCCATTGCCTTGGCCGGCTTCGAACTCGGTGAAGTAAACGTTGAAAGGCTGTGCGGTGGCGACAACCTTACCGTCGATAATCAACGAACCGGTAATCGTAGCGTAACCGATGCCAAGTGCAAGTGCTGCGACGAGCAGCAGGGAGATGATAAGAACTCTTCTTTTCTTCATAATTTTTTTCTCCTTTACAGAAAAAATAATGTGAGCGTTCCCTAACCGCCCGTTGCAAACCCCAATAGTTTGGGCTTTGTACTCGTATTGTAACACCCCATGACTACAGCAGGACTACAAAAAGGAATTTTTTTGAAAAAAGTGGCGTTGGCACATTTTTGCGTGCCAACGCCACGAACTTATGCTTTTTGCAATTGGTTTTCCAGATAGCCAACGGTGAACTCTGCCCAGGAATAGGCACTCATGTACTGCCCCGTAAAGGAATTGATCGCCCTGGTATCACCCTCGAGGAAGCGGTAATAATCGCAGTCAACGATTTTGGTGTTAATTAAGATGCCTTGTCTGTTTTTTAGTATCAGATCTCGCACCTCTACCGCATGCAAGGATTTGACCAGACTTGCAATGTAGACCTGGAGGTTCTTTTGTCTGGTGCGGTCGTATTCACCGTCCTCCCAAAGGATGGCGGCAAGCTCCGCATAAGTTGCGGACGTTCCGCGCTTGTCCACGAGGTAGGCGAGAATTTCTCTTGCTTGCTTTCTTTCAAATTTCAAGGGGGTGCTGTCCACGAAAACGTCAAAACTGCCAAAGGTCAGTATCTTGATGCGCTTTTCGGCGTTCCACTCGATCGGGTTGCGCAGATTTTCAAGCTCGGTCTTGATCGCCTCTGGCGTTACGGGCTTGAGCACGTAGCCACTCATGCGAAGATCGATTCCTTCCTTCATATATTCAGAGAAGCCCGTGGCAAACACGATGTTGATTTTAGGATGGATCAGTTTTAACTCGCGCGCGAGCTCCACACCACTCATTTTCGGCATGTGAATGTCAAGAAACGCCACGTCGATCTTTTGCTCTTTGGCTGTACGGAGTGCGCTGTCAACGTCACGACACAGGAACACGGTGGCGTTAGCGGCAACCTCTTTTAGCGCGCTTTTCATCAGTTCCAATGCGTAATACTCATCGTCAACTGCCAAAATGTTCATGCTTTCTTTCCTTTCTTCCGGGGGATCTCGATCGTCACGCGCGTGCCAACGTCCACCGTACTTTTTACCGTAACGCTACCTTTGCACATGCGTGCCACTCTGCTTGTTACGTTGTCAAGGCCTACGTGGCGCTGATTGTCGACAGGCAATGCGTTCATGTCAAATCCCGTCCCGTCGTCGATGATGTCTATGACGTAGCTTTGAGAGGTGGAATACATGGATATTTTCAGCGTGCCACCCTCTGCCTTTTTCGTGAGCCCGTGCTTGACGGCGTTTTCCACAAGCGGTTGCACCGAGAGGGGAGGGAGGTAAAAGTCCTTACTTTGAATAGAATATGTGACGTTCAGCTTTTCTCTGAATCTCGCTTTCTCGATTTTGAGGTAACATTCCACGTGCTCCAACTCTTTTTCAAACGGGATGAGATCCTCGCTTGTCAGCGCATCAAGATTTTGGCGAAGATAACGCGAGAAATCAATCGTCAGGCTTTTGGCAAGCTTGGGAGAGGTGTCGCACATGGCGGCAATAGTGGAGAGCGTATTATATGTAAAATGAGGGTTAATTTGCGAGAGCATCAAGGTGTTTCGCTGGGCGTCGATCATTTTTTGCTTTTGCAGATAAATGTCTGTGTAAATAACCAGTACGCTGATGACGATGCTGACGTACGTGAGGGAAATGCCGTGGAAGGTGTAGTCTACCACGATACCCACAATGGGGAAAAGTGTGTATACAATGAAAGCAACGCGGCTTGATTTGGCGGAACGGGTGGCAAACAGCGCCATCAGGATCAGTGCGATGAAAGAGAGGATCGAGAAAAGCAGGTGGAACAGCACCATGCCGATCTTCTCACTGTGAACGTAGTGGCCGGTAGGGCTTACCGTAAAGGAGTACCCGAAAAAGGCATTGCCGATCGCAAAGAGAAGCGATGCGACGCACAGCGCGCGAAAGATGTGCAGGATGCAGGTGGCGGCCTTGCTGTTTTCGTAAAGGTTGCGGCGCAGATACTCCATAAAGCAGATCGTGGCAAGCTGACCCGAGCAGGAGGCCACGGTGTTGGAGATCAGCGTCATGACGCGCAGATTTGGGTGCCCTTCGCCGATCCAGCTGATGGTGTCGGCAATGAGCGCAACGATCACGAACACAAGCAAAAACAGGAAATATTTCGCCCTGGTTTTCTTGCCGATCCATTCGCTAAGGAAAGAAGAAAATATGATCAAGATAACAACGAGCCCGAGCAAATTCATGGCAACGTTTACGTAGGATAAGTCAATACTTGGCATGGTAACTCCTTTCCGCGCGCAGTCATTTGTATCTGCCATCTGTAACAGTATAACATAAAAATACAAATTTTTCAAGTGGCGCAAAGCAAAAAGGACGCCCCATTCGGGACGTCCCTTTTTTGTGGTGCGGGTAAGAGGACATGCCCCGCTTTCTGCGGCGTTGCCGCAGACGCCTAAAGCCCGCCTTGGCGGCTGAACACCGCCATTTTGCAAGCAAAAACCAGCGGCCTTTTCTGGCGCCACAGCACGAGTGCAAAAGGGAAAGAACGTATAGCGCCAGGGTTCTCGCCTCAGCACCCATGCCAAAAGCAAAAGGCACGGCGGTTGCCGTGCCTTTTGCTTTTGGTGCGGGTAAGAGGACTTGAACCTCCACGAAGTTGCCCCCACTAGAACCTGAATCTAGCGCGTCTGCCAATTCCGCCATACCCGCATATAGAAGGGCGCCTTGCGGCGCCCTGTCGCGTAAAACGCAAGGTTTTACGTTGGTCTGAGTGACACGACTTGAACGTGCGGCCTCTACCACCCCAAGGTAGCGCGCTACCAACTGCGCCACACCCAGATTTCTGCGACTTATGTATTGTAACATAAACAGGGGAGCGTGTCAAGCCCTTTTTCGCAAAAAAGTGCGAATTTTTGAAAAAGTTTTTGGTGGGTGGGATGCACGCACTTTTTTTGTGTCCTATATACTGAAAAAGTAGGTTCATCCAATGAGCAGAAAGGAGAAACTATGGGGAAATATTTTGGCACGGACGGCTTCCGCGGTGAGGTTGGCGTAACACTCACCGCGCGGCATGCATTTCTCATCGGGCTATATTTGGGGCGGCGCACCTTGGCGGCGCGCGGCAGAGCGCGCGTGGCGATTGGCAAGGATACGCGCTTGTCCTCATATACGCTGGAGTATGCCCTCGCGGCAGGGCTCACGGCGGTGGGGGCAGAGGCGCATATCTTGCATGTGACAACCACCCCCTCGGTGTCTTTCGTTACACGCAGCGAGGGGTTCGACCTTGGCGTGATGATTTCCGCTTCCCATAATCCCTTTGCTGATAATGGCATCAAAATTTTTGATGAAAAGGGAGAAAAAATGGAGGACGCGTTGATTGCGGAGTTGGAGGCGTATTTGGACAATCCCGTTGATCTTCCGCATGCCACCGGTGCGCGCGTTGGACGCGTGGTGGACGCAGTAGCATCACGCAACCGCTACGTAGGACATCTGATCTCGCTTGCTACCGTATCCTATCGCGGCTATCGCGTGGGACTTGATACTGCCAACGGTGCGGCGTTTACCATTGCAAAAAGTGTGTTTGATGCGCTTGGTGCGACTACCTACGTGATCAATAACACGCCCAATGGGTGCAATATCAACGAAAATGCGGGTTCGACGCATATCGAAGCACTGCGTGCACTCGTGCGCGACAATGCGCTTGACGTCGGTTTTGCGTTTGACGGGGATGCAGATCGCTGTATTGCTGTGGATGGGTATGGAAACGTGGTGGACGGTGACGCCATTCTTTATCTTTGTGCCAGTGACATGAAGCGGCGAGGGGAGCTGGAGGGGAACACCGTGGTTGCTACGGTTGCGTCCAATATGGGGCTTTGCCGTGCACTTGCTGCCGAGGGGATCGAAACGCAACATACCGCGGTGGGAGATCGTTTTGTTTATGAGCGCATGCGCGAGGGCGGTTACACGCTGGGTGGTGAGCAATCCGGGCACATTATTTTCGGCAAACTGGAATGTACGGGTGACGGTTTGGTCACCGCAATTCGTGTTATGGAGTTGATTTGCGGGAGCGAGCAACCGCTTGAGCGGCTTGCCGCGCCCTACGTTCCTTTTCCGCAGGTGCAGCGCAGTATTCGAGTGCGCGATAAAGCGGGGGCGCTTGCCGATCCTCGCGTGTTGGATGCAATCCGCGAAGAGCAAGAGTATTTGGGTGGTGCCGGTCGCTTGCTTGTTCGCCCCAGCGGAACGGAACCCGTCATTCGTGTGATGGCGGAGGCGGCTTGCGAGGAGACGGCGGCGCAAGCGGTTGCCGATATTGCGCGAAAAATAGCGGAAGGAGGGTGGATGGTGTGAGATATTGCGTTAAAACAAATGACCTTTTCGATCTTACACATACGCTTGCGGGGGCCTATTTGCATTGTACAGACCATCCGTACGAGGCGCTTGCGCATATTGGAGAGTGGATTGATGCAATAGGCGAAAAACTGCCCGCTGATCGCTTTGAAAGGGTCGGGGAGTATATTTGGATATCCAGGCGTGCTTGCGTTGCGTCTACGGCCCTTATTTCGCCCCACACGATTATATGCGAGGGCGCGGAGATCCGCCATTCGGCGTATCTCCGCGAAAACGTGCTTGTGGGGGAGGGCTGTGTCGTGGGAAATTCCACTGAGGTAAAGAACAGTATCCTGTTTGACGAGGTGCAAGTACCGCACTTTAACTACGTTGGAGATAGCGTGCTTGGGTATCGCGCACATTTTGGAGCGGGAGTCATTGCATCTAACGTGCGTGCAGATAAACAAAACGTGGTGCTCCATACACCATGCGGTGACGTGCATACCGAGCGGCGCAAGGTGGGCGCAATGGTAGGGGATTTTGCGGAGATCGGATGCGGTGCAGTGCTCGCCCCCGGTGCTGTCATAGGGCGCAGAAGCATTGTGTATCCGCTTTCCTTTGTGCGAGGTTGTGTGCCGTGCGATGCGATCTGGAAAGCGGAAGATAGTGTCATTAAACGGGTATGATTTGACATGCTTTGCCATTGACAAGCACACGCAGGGGATGGTATACTAAACCCAAGAAGAGCACGGAGGTATGGGAGCATGAAGGTTTTATTGACGGGTGGTGCGGGCTATATTGGTTCTCACACCGTAGTAGAGATGTGTGCGGCAGGTCATGACGTTGTTGTGATTGACGATTTTTCCAACAGTTCACCTCGCGCCATGGCGCGTGTAGAGGAGCTGGTTGGTAAGAGGATCCCCCTGTACGAGGCGGACGTGGCAAATGAGGCGGTGCTTGATCGTATTTTTGCCGAGCATCAGATCGACGCAGTGGTGCACTTTGCGGGACTCAAGGCGGTGGGCGAATCGGTGCGCAAACCACTTGCTTATTACCAAAACAACATCGGCTCCGCGTTGGCGCTTCTGCGCGCCATGAAGCGTGCAGATGTCAAGCGTTTTATTTTCAGTTCATCTGCCACGGTGTACGGTACGCCCGAGCGTTGCCCTATTACCGAGGATAGCCCCACGGGCAAGTGTTCCAACCCTTACGGCTGGACGAAGTTTATGATCGAGCAGATCCTCACGGACTACGCCAAAGCCGAGCCCGAGATGCAGGTCATTTTGCTGCGCTACTTCAATCCCGTTGGCGCGCACGCGAGCGGACGCATTGGTGAGATGCCCAGTGGAACGCCCAACAATCTCATGCCCTATGTCACACAGGTTGCGGTTGGTAAGCTTCCCGAACTTTCTATCTTTGGCAACGATTATCCTACACACGACGGCACAGGTGTGCGTGATTACATTCACGTAGTTGATCTTGCGCGTGGGCACGTGGCGGCGCTGAATTACGAGGGCGTTGGCACGACTGTGTTCAACCTCGGTACGGGTACGGGTTATAGTGTCTTGGATATGGTCAACACCTTTGCCCGTGTCAACAACGTGGCGGTTCCTTATCGTATTGGCGCGCGTCGACCCGGCGATGTTGCCGAGTGCTATGCAGACCCCGCTAAGGCACGAGAGGTGCTTCACTGGGAGGCAACGCTCACACTGGAAGATATGGTGCGCGATTCCTGGCGTTGGCAATCGAACAATCCAAACGGCTACGACGCATAATACGCAAATAAAAAGACCGCCCTGGGCGGTCTTTTTATTTGCCTGTGGGAAACCTCTCGCGCGCGTTAAATGAGTGAATGATATTCTATTCTTTATCTCTTTCTTCTTCTATTCTAGAGCGTTACGTAGCGTTACGGTAACGTTACATTTCAAAAATTCGTGAAAAGTGCAACAAGCGCAGATGGGGAATTTGCAAGATTTACCAAAAAAATCGTGCAGTTGTATAAATTGGCGTTGTTGGGGGAACGATAGAGCAACCGAAAGGAGTGATCGCATGAAAAAAACGTTTGGATTTTTACTCGCGGCGCTATTGTTGGTCGCCGCCCTCTCAATACCAACCCTGTGCGCCGCATCGGGCGTTTACGATGGTGTGATTCGTTTGCATGTGCTTGCAAATTCGGATAGCGCAGAGGATCAAGCACTGAAATTAAAAGTGCGCGACGCGATACTCGCCCGAACGGAGGGCTTGCTGGATGGCGCAAACTCGCGCGAGGAAGCCGAAACGCTTCTTCGGGCGGCGATGCCTGGTATAGAGAAAGCCGCCACTGCTTGCTTGCGTGCCAACGGCTCTGATGCCCCTGTTAGCATTATGCTCGGCGAGGAGGACTATCCGCGCCGCGTATACGAGGATGTGGCATTGCCTGCCGGGGAGTACCTCTCGCTTCGTGTGTGTATCGGCGAAGCGGAGGGGAAGAACTGGTGGTGTGTGCTCTTTCCGCCCATGTGTTTGTCTGCCGCGACGGAGCGCCGGGAATCTGCATGTCTTTCTGCGGGGCTCACGGAAGGACAGTATCGCATGATCACCGATACCGAGGGGGCGCAGTACAAGCTCCGTTTCAAGGTGGTTGAGGTTGCGGAGCAAATTTGGGGCAACTGATTTTTCTGCTGTTCTGGATAGAAAACAAGGCAAAAAGCCACCCGTTAGCGCGCTAACGGGTGGCTTTTTGCCTTGTTTTCTATCCAGAACAGCAGAAAAA
>JAZNAM010000079.1:0-11356 GCA_045586515.1 Eubacteriales bacterium | reverse complement strand
CTCGTCGATCTCAACGGCGGTGCGCAGGTAGTGGCGCAGCTGTTGCTCGTTGGCGACGATCTGCATCGCTCTGCCACCCAAGTCGGATCGTAGCCATGTCGTTCTGTGAGCCAAGGAGTTGAGGCCTACTATTGTCTTCCTAAGACCGCTTGGCCTCCGACTTCTCGTCGATCTCAACGGCGGTGCGCAGGTAGTGGCGCAGCTGTTGCTCGTTGGCGACGATCTGCATCGCTCTGCCACCCAGCACGAAGGAAGGACGAACGAGCACAGGGTAGCCGATTTCGGCTGCGGCGGCAATGCCGTCCTCGATGCGTGTTACGGCATGGCCCTTGGGCTGTGGAATGTGCAGGTCGGTGAGAAGCTTTTCAAATGCGTCGCGGTTTTCGGCTTTGTCAATAGCCGCGCAGTCGGTGCCGATGATTTTCACGCCGCGGTCCATCAAGGGTTGAGCGAGGTTAATCGCGGTCTGGCCGCCGAGAGAGGCGATGACGCCCTCGGGCTGTTCATATTCAACGATATTCATCACGTCTTCAGGCGTGAGGGGCTCGAAGTAGAGCTTGTCCGCGGTGGTATAGTCGGTGGAAACCGTTTCGGGGTTGTTGTTGATGATGATTGCTTCATAGCCTGCACGCTTGATAGTCTGTACAGCGTGAACGGTGGAGTAGTCGAATTCAACACCCTGACCGATACGGATGGGACCTGCGCCAAGCACGATGATCTTTTTCTTGCCGGTCAGGCGGGATTGATTCTCGCCCGTGTAGGAGGAATACAGATATGCGATATATTTGCCCGTGTGGAGCGTATCTACCATGCGGAAGTTGGGGGCAAGCTTCATTTCGTGACGCTTGTTGTATACGTCGATCTCGCTACAACCCCAAAGCTTTGCAATGAACTTGTCGGAAAAGCCCATGACCTTGGCTTCGCGCAGCACATTCTCGTCGCCTTTGGCGGCAGAGAGTTTTCTTTCCATTTCCACGATGCGTGCGAAGCACTCAAGGAACAGCTCCGTAATCTTGGTGATCTCGTGGAGCTTTTCAATGCTCATGCCACGGCGCAGGAGTTCTGTCACGGCGAAGATACTGTCATCCTTGTATTCGGCAAGGTAAGCGACAAGCTCTTCTTCGCTCATGTTGTCAAACTTGGCAAGATGGAAGTGGCACACGCCCGTTTCAAGCGAGCGAACGGATTTGAGCATACACTCATCCAGCGTCTCGCCGATGCCCATAACCTCGCCCGTTGCCTTCATCTGGGTGCCCAGTACGTTGGCGGCGTTGGCGAACTTGTCGAAGGGGAAACGGGGGAATTTCGCCACAATATAGTCGAGGCGGGGTTCGATGGCAGCAGTACCACCTGCAACAGGGATCTCGTCCAGCGTCATGCCCACGGCGATCTTGGCGGTCACGCGTGCGATGGGGTAGCCCGATGCCTTGGAAGCAAGCGCAGAGGAACGGGATACGCGGGGGTTAACCTCAATGAGGTAGTACTCGCTGGAGGTAGGGTTCAGTGCGAACTGCACGTTGCAGCCGCCCGAGATCTTGAGCTCGCGGATGAGCTTGAGCGCAGAGTTGCGCAGCATATTGTAATCGTGATCATTGAGAGAAAGGATGGGCGCAACCACCACAGAGTCGCCCGTGTGGACGCCCACGGGGTCGACGTTCTCCATACCGCAGATCGTGATCGCGGTGTCATTGGAGTCGCGCATAACCTCAAATTCGATCTCCTTGTAGCCCTTGACGCTCTTTTCAATGAGCACCTGATGCACGGGGGAAAGTTTGAAAGCGTTCATGCCGATCTCAACGAGCTGCTCCTCGTTATAAGCGAAGCCGCCGCCCGTACCACCCAGCGTGAAGGCGGGACGAGGCACCACGGGGTACCCGATACGCTCCGCTGCAACCTTTGCCTCGTCGATGGAGTAGGTGTTCTCGGAGGGGATAACGGGCTCACCGATGGACTGGCAGAGCTCCTTGAAAAGTTCTCTGTCCTCTGCGCGCTCAATGCTCTCGGAGCTCGTGCCGAGCAACTCGACGCCGCACTCTTTGAGGACGCCTTTCTTTTCCAGCTGCATCGCAAGGTTCAGACCCGTCTGACCACCGATGCCGGGGATAATGGCGTCGGGACGCTCCATGCGCAGGATCTTGGCGATATATTCAAGCGTCAGGGGCTCCATATATACCTTGTCTGCAATGGTGGTGTCGGTCATAATGGTGGCGGGGTTGGAGTTGCAAAGCACAACCTCATAGCCCTCCTCCTTGAGCGCAAGGCATGCCTGCGTGCCTGCATAGTCAAACTCAGCCGCCTGGCCAATTACAATAGGGCCGGAGCCGATGATCAGAATTTTTTTGATGTCCGTTCTTTTTGCCATTTTCTTACCCTCCGTATATACTCAAACAAATTTTATGCGTTGTAAACAATGTGACCGTCGCGCACGGTGCAAAGGCATCTGCCTAAAAGTTGCATGCCTGCAAGGGGCGTGGCGCGTCCTATCGAGAGGAATTCATCGGGGTCGACCGAGAACTCCGTGTTGAGATCCCAGATGGAAAAATCGTTGCCCGCTTTGATGCCGAAGCGCTTACGCGGCGCTTCACAGAGTGCGTCGACGAGGCGTTCCATCGGGAGAATGCCCGTTTTTACCAGTTTTGTATAGAGAAGCGGCAGAGCTGTTTCCAGTCCCACGATGCCGAAAGCGCTTTTTTCAAGGCCGCGCGATTTTTCGTCGGCGGAGTGGGGGGCGTGGTCGGTAGCGATCATGTCGATCGTGCCGTCCAGCAGCCCTTCTACCAACGCTTCGCGGTCAGCCGCAGAGCGTAAGGGGGGATTCATCTTGAATCTGCCATCTTCTTGTAGGTCGCTGTCGTCCATTACCAGGTAATGCGGTGCGGTTTCGCAAGTTATATCGAGGCCTTCGGCTTTGGCGGCGCGAATGAGTGCGACGGTTTCCTTGGTGGAAATGTGGCACACGTGGTAGGGACAGCCCGTTTCTCGCACCAACGCGATGTCGCGTGCGACCTGCTCATACTCGCTTGCCGAGCAGATGCCGCGGTGCCCGTGCGCGCGCGCATACTCGCCGTCGTGGATATAGCCGCCGTGCAAAAGGTCGTTGACCTCACAGTGTGCCACGATCATTTTACCCTCTTTTTTTGCGCGTAGCATTGCTTGGCGCATCATTTCCTCACACTGTACGCCGCGTCCGTCGTCTGAGAAGGCAATGCAAAGCGGAGCAAGCTCGGCAAAGTCTACGAGTTCGCGGCCCATCTCGCCTACCGTAATGGCGGCATAGGGATGTACCCCGATTGCGGCATCGCGTGCGATGATGGCGCGTTGCTCGTTAATGTGCTCCGCGCTGTCGGGCACGGGGGAGAGATTCGGCATAGTGCAAACATCGGTATAGCCGCCTCTTGCCGCCGCCATCGAGCCGCTTTTTATCGTCTCTTTATAAGAAAAACCCGGCTCACGAAAATGCACATGCACATCGCAAAAGCCGGGAAACAAACAATAATGGGACGCATCGAAACGCGAAATATCCGCTTCACAACCGATGGCGGAAACGGAAAAAGAGGGGGCGAAGCCAAGCGCTGCTTTGTTGATCTTTTGCATATCCTTCAACTTTGTCATGGCGTCCTCCTAATTTATAGTATATCTTTTATCTTTAATATTATACTATACGCACGCGCTTATGTCAATAGGAAGCGCGCGAAAAATGCCGTCACGCCGTGACGAAAAAAGGCGCGAGCGACGCGTGTCTATCTGTTGCTTTTGATGAGAGCGCACCGTGTTTGCCTGTTTTGCGTCAAGACGAAGAAAAACAAGCCATCCCAAGTCGAACTTGGAATGGCTTGTTTCTATTCATGTTGATTAGAACAGACCTGTGATCTTGCCGTTGTCGTCCACATCAATGCGGAGCGCCGCAGGGGACTTGGGAAGACCCGGCATAGTCATGATGTCACCCGTGAGCGCGACCACAAAGCCTGCGCCTGCGCTGACTTTAACGTTGCGCACGGTAACTGCGAAATCGTCGGGGGCGCCGATCTTGGTGGCGTCATCCGAAAAGCTATATTGCGTTTTTGCCATGCAGACGGGAAGCTTGTCGAAGCCGTGCGCCACAAGAGTTGCGATCTGCTTCTTCGCGGCGGGCGTGAAAATCACCCCGTTACCGCGGTAAACGCGCTTTACAATCGCTTCGACCTTTTCCTCGATGGTCGCATCCGTGTCATATGCAAAGTCAAAATCGTTCTTTGTATCGCAAAGTCGAACCACTTCTTTTGCCAGCTCCTCGCCGCCCTTGCCGCCCTCTGCCCAAACGGTAGAAAGCACCACGTTTACGCCGAGTGCGCGGCATTTTTCAATGACCAGTGCGATTTCTGCGTCCGTGTCGGTGGGGAAACGATTGACCGCCACAACGGCGGGCAAGCGATAAACGTCCTTGATGTTGGAGAGGTGGCGGAGCAGATTGGGAAGACCTGCTTCGAGCGCCTTGAGGTTTTCCTCGCCCAGTGCAGTCTTGGGCAGACCGCCATGCATCTTGAGTGCGCGAACGGTTGCGACCAGTACCACGGCGTCGGGCTTAAGACCTGCGGCACGGCACTTGATATCGAGGAATTTCTCTGCGCCAAGATCGGCGCCAAAACCCGCCTCAGTTACAGCGTAATCGGCAAGTTTCATTGCCATACGGGTGGCGATAACGGAGTTGCAGCCGTGTGCGATGTTGGCGAAAGGACCGCCGTGCACGAACGCGGGTGTGCCCTCGAGCGTCTGCACGAGGTTGGGTTTGAGGGCGTCTTTAAGAAGTGCCGCAACTGCACCGGTTGCACCGATTTCTCCTACCGTTACGGGTCTTTCGTCGTAGGTATAGCCTACCACGATGCGCGAAATGCGCTCCTTGAGGTCGGCGATGGAGGAGGCAAGGCAGAATACTGCCATGACCTCGGAGGCAACGGTGATGTCGAATCCATCCTCGCGGGGCGTGCCGTTGACTTTGCCGCCCAGGCCGTCGGTCACAAAGCGGAGCTGACGGTCGTTCATGTCCACGCAACGCTTCCAAGTGATGCGACGTACGTCGATGCCAAGTGCGTTGCCCTGGTGAATGTGGTTATCCAGCATAGCTGCAATGAGGTTGTTGGCGGCGCCAATGGCGTGGAAGTCACCCGTAAAGTGGAGGTTGATGTCCTCCATGGGGACGACTTGCGCGTAGCCACCGCCTGCGGCACCGCCCTTGATACCGAATACGGGGCCAAGGGAGGGCTCGCGAAGCGCCACGGCAACCTTCTTGCCGATACGGGAAAGTCCGTCGGCAAGACCGATTGTGGTGGTGGTTTTGCCCTCACCCGCGGGGGTGGGGGTGATCGCGGTTACAAGAATCAGCTTGCCGTCCTTGCGTGCGCTGGTATTTAGTAGATTGAAATCAACCTTGGCCTTATAGCGGCCATACTGCTCGAGTGCGTCCTCGGGCACGCCGGCCTTTTCAGCGATGGCGGTGATGGGTTGCATTTTCGCGCTTTGCGCGATCTCGATGTCAGTCAAAAATGCCATGTTCGACACTCCTTATTTGAAATACTTAACGGCAGAGCGGAACAGTGCCATGTCGTAGTCGCCGGGCACGTTGCGGTACAGATTTGCGCCGTAACGCTCGGAGTGGCCCATCTTACCAAGCACGCGGCCGTCGGGGGAGAGAATGCCCTCGATTGCACAGATGGAGCCGTTGGGGTTAAAGGCGGTATCCATGCTGGGATTACCGTCAAGATCTACGTACTGCGTGGCGATCTGGCCGTTTGCGGCGAGAGTGTCAACCAACTCGCGCGATGCAAGGAAGCGTCCTTCGCCGTGAGAGATCGGCACGTTGTAGATATCGCCGACTTGCGTGCCTGCAAGCCAGGGCGACTTGTTGGTGCAAACGCGCGTGCGTACCAGCTTAGACTGGTGACGGCTGATGATGTTGTAGGTCAGCGTGGGGCAGTCGGCGTCGGTGTCAATGATCTTGCCGTAGGGGACAAGACCAAGCTTGATGAGCGCCTGGAAACCGTTGCAGATACCAAGCATCAGGCCGTCGCGCTGTTCAAGCAGCTTCGTAACCTGCTCCTTAATGGCAGGATTACGGAAGAATGCGGTGATGAACTTGGCGGATCCATCAGGTTCGTCGCCGCCGGAGAAGCCACCGGGAATAAATACGATCTGGCTCTCGGCAAGTTTTGCCGCGATCACCTCAACGCTTCTTGCAACGTCGTCGGCGGTCAGGTTGCGAATGACGGCAATGTCAGCCTCAGCGCCTGCAAGTTCCATAGCGCGTGCGGAGTCATACTCGCAGTTGGTGCCGGGGAATACGGGGATGAGCACCTTGGGACGTGCGCACTTGATGGCGGGCGCTGCAATGTTGCCGCCGTTGTAAGCGAAGACGGGGGTGTCGGTATCCTTGGCGGGTGCCATAGTGGGATATACGTCCTCAAGCGTTGCTTCGTTCAGTGCAAGCAGTTCTGCAATGGTGGCGCGGTCATTATCGAGTACGATTTCGGGTGCCGTGGTGGTTTCACCGATCTTGGTGGCAAAGGGAGAGGAAATATCCTCAGTCAGTTCTGCTACGATGAAGCCGTACAGAGCGGGAATATGCCATTGATCCTCAATAGCGCCGCTGGAGCAGAAGCCGATGTTGTTGCCGAAGGACATCTTCATTACGGCTTCACCAAGGCCGTTTTCTACAGTCCAAGCCGCTTTGACCTTGCCCGCTACGTGTAGCTCATGCAATGTCTCCCAAGCCGCTTTCTGGCTTTCTGCGCCCTCGCTGTTGGGGGCAAAGAGGTATACGGGATGTCCTGCTTCTTTAAATTCGGGAGTGAGTACGTCGCCTGCCTTAATGGGGGCGATTGCAAAGGAGATCAGTGTGGGGGGGACGTCCATATCAAGGAAAGTGCCCGACATGGAGTCCTTGCCGCCGATGGCGGCTGCACCAAGCTCGATTTGTGCGTCCATCGCGCCAAGCAGTGCGGCAAAAGGCTTGCCCCAACGAGTGGGCTCGGTGCGGAGCTTTTCGAAGAACTCTTGGAGCGTGAGGTAGGCAAGTTTGTAATCAGCGCCTGCCGCAACCAGCTTTGCCATAGAGTTATAAACAGTAGCGCGTGCGCCCGTGTAGGGATCAACGCTCATGTAATCGGGGTCAAGCGCATATGCCATCACGCTTGCCTGATCGGTGGCTTGACCGGGCAGAACGGGCAACAGCGCCGCCATCGCTTGCGCGGGGGTGCGCTGTGTCTTGCCGCCGAAGGGCATCAGAACGGAGCCTGCACCGATCGAACCGTCAAAGCGCTCGACAAGGCCGCGACGGGAGGCGGTTTTCAGATCGCTTGCCATTTCGCGGAGCGAGCCGTAAAGGGCGTTAGAAAGAACGGAAAGATCCTTTTCGGTTACGTTTACGGCGGTGTGCTTGTCCGCACCGTTGGTGTTGAGGAATGCACGAGAGAGATCGGCGATGGTCTGACCCTTCCAGGACATAACCATGCGTGCCTCCTCGGTGACAACTGCCACGCGGTATGCTTCCAGGTTCTCTGCTTCGGCAAAGGCAATGAAGCGGTCTGCGTCTTCGGCGGCGACTACAACTGCCATGCGCTCCTGAGATTCGGAGATGGCAAGCTCGGTGCCGTCCAGACCGTCGTACTTCTTGCGTACAGCGTCAAGGTCGATGCGAAGACCGTCCGCAAGCTCGCCGATGGCGACGGATACACCGCCTGCACCGAAGTCGTTGCAGCGCTTGATGAGGCGAGTAACCTCCGCGTTGCGGAACAGACGCTGAATCTTGCGCTCCTCGGGCGCGTTACCCTTCTGCACCTCGGAGGCCATGGTGGTGAGGGATTTCATGTTGTGGCTCTTGGAGGAACCGGTTGCGCCGCCGATACCGTCACGACCGGTGCGGCCGCCGAGCAGTACGATTACGTCACCGGGGGCGGGACGCTCGCGGCGAACGTTGTAAGCGGGGGCTGCGGCAACAACTGCACCGCACTCAAGGCGCTTTGCTACGTATCCATCGTGATAAATTTCTGCCACGTGACCCGTTGCAAGGCCGATCTGGTTGCCGTAGGACGAGTAGCCTGCAGCTGCGGTCTGGCACAATTTGCGCTGAGGGAGCTTACCGGGAATTGTTTCAGCAAGGCTACGGCGAGGATCGCCCGCACCCGTTACACGCATTGCCTGGTGGACGTATGCTCTGCCCGAGAGGGGATCGCGGATACAACCGCCGATACAGGTGGCGGCACCGCCAAAGGGCTCGATCTCGGTGGGATGGTTGTGTGTTTCGTTCTTGAACATGAGCAGCCAATCCTGTTCCTCGCCGTTCACGGTTGCGGTAACGTGGATGGAGCAGGCGTTGATCTCCTCGCTCTCATCGAGTTCGGGGAGCATGCCGCGCTTTTTCAGCACTTTGCCTGCGATGGTAGCAATGTCCATGAGCGTCTGAGGACGCTTGGCCGCTTTCTCCTCGCCGTATACCTCAACGCGTGCAGCAAGGTAACGCTCATAAGCGTCTTTTACAGCAGGGTCGTGGATATCCACGTTATCAATGTGGGTGGAGAAAGTGGTGTGACGGCAGTGGTCGGACCAGTAGGTGTCAACCACGCGGATCTCGGTGATAGTAGGATCGCGACCTTCCTCATCACGGAAGTAGGTCTGGAGGAATTTCAAATCGTCCAGATCCATTGCAAGGCCGAGCGTATCAAGCAACTCGCCAAGAGCTGCTTCGTCCATGCCGATGAAACCGTCAACGGTTGCAACGGTAGAGGGGATGGCGTACTCAATAGCAAGTGTTTCGGGCTTTTCAAGGGACGCCTCACGGCTTTCCACTGCGTTGATGACGAACTTTTTAATGTCGGCAACGTCTGCCTCGGTCAGCGTGCCGCCCAGGACATAAACCTTTGCGGAACGGACGGTGGGACGGTCGCCCTGGCTCTGGAGCTGAATACACTGCGCGGCGGAGTCTGCGCGCTGATCGAACTGACCGGGCAGGGGTTCCACAGCGAACACGGTAGCGCCTGCGGTGTCCAGCGTGTCGGTTACGATGTCAAGCTGCGGCTCGGAGAAAATGGTGCGTACTGCCTTTTCAAACAGTGCCTCCTCAATGTTCTCCACGTCATAGCGGTTGACGATACGAACCGATTCGAGCGCCTTGATGCCGACCAGGTTGCGAAGCTCGCTGCAAAGGGCATTTGCCTCGTGCGCCAGTTCGGTTTTTTTCTCTACATATACTCTATAAACCATGGTGTTCTCCCTTATTTTGCGGCAAGGGCGCGCTGTCCGATGTCGCTTCTGCAATATTTGTTTTCAAACTGCACCTTTGCAGCTACCTCATAGGCGTGCTTGATGGCAGAGGGTAGATCGTTTGCCGTTGCCACGGCGCCGATCACGCGACCGCCTGCGGTGAGGAGCTTGTTGCCCTCTTTCTTGGCGCCCGCCACGAAAAGATACTCGCCTTCTTTGGTTTCGGGCAGTGTCATTTCAAAACCGCTGTTGTATTTCTGAGGATAACCGTTCGAAGCCAGCACGACGCAGCATGCGGCGCCGTCTGCAAACTTCACTTCCACGTCAGCAAGCTTTTCGTCGTGTACGGCTTGCATGATGGTGAGCAGGTCGCTTTGAAGCAAGGGGAGCACAACCTGCGTTTCCGGATCGCCAAAGCGGCAGTTGTACTCGATCACGCGCGGGCCCTTGGGGGTAATCATCAGGCCGAAGAATAGGCAGCCTTTGAAGGTGCGGCCCTCGGCGTTCATGGCGTTCATCGTGGGCACAAAAATCTTTTCCATGCACTCTGCCGCCACGGCATCGGTGTAGTAGGGGTTGGGGACAATAATACCCATACCGCCCGTATTAAGGCCCTCGTCGTTGTCCTTTGCGCGCTTGTGATCCATAGCAGATACCATGGGAACAACGGTCTTGCCGTCCATAAACGCGAGTACGGATACCTCGGGACCGGTCATGAATTCCTCGACGAGGATGCGGCTGCCGCTCTCGCCGAAGACCTTGTCGCACATCATTTCTTTAACGGCAGTCTTTGCTTCCTCAAAGGTTTGTGCGATCACAACGCCCTTGCCAAGTGCAAGGCCGTCTGCTTTGATCACGGCGGGGTAATCCTGCCCCGCAAGGTAAGCGATTGCCTTGTCAGGGTCGTCAAAGGTTTCGCTTGCCGCGGTGGGAATGCCGTATTTGTGCATGAGCGCCTTGGAGAAGACCTTGGAGCCCTCGATAATAGCGGCGTTTGCGTGAGGACCGAAGCAGGGGATACCCTCTGCCTCAAGACGATCTACGCAGCCAAGCACCAGCGGGTCGTCTGGTGCGACTACGGCAAAATCCACGGGGTGGGACTTGGCAAATGCCACGATGCCGTCAACGTCGGTGGCCTTGATCGGATGGCACTCTGCATCAGCGGCGATACCGCCGTTTCCGGGAAGCGCGTAGATCTTTTCCGCCGTGGGATTTTCTTTTAATTTCTTGATGATGGTGTGCTCTCTGCCACCACCGCCGACTACCAAAATGTTCATGTGGTACGCTCCTTATCAGTGGTGGAACAGGCGCATGCCGGTGAAAGCGATCACCATGCCGTATTTGTTGGCACAATCGATCACGGCGTCGTCGCGGATCGAGCCGCCGGGCTCTGCCACGTATTTGACACCACTTGCGGCGGCGCGCTGAATGTTGTCGTCGAAGGGGAAAAATGCATCGGAGCCAAGGGATACGCCATCCATTGTGTCGAGGTAGGCGCGGATCTCTGCGTCCGTGAGGGGGGCGGGCTGCTTGGTGAAGTACTTTTGCCAGTTGCCGTCAGCGCATACATCCTCTTCATTGCGGTTGATGTAGCCGTCGATCACGTTGTCACGCGTGGGGCGTGCAAGGTCAGCACGGAAGGGGAGGTTTAGCACCTTGTCGTGTTGGCGAAGGAACCAAGTATCTGCCTTGGAGCCTGCGAGACGGGTGCAGTGGATACGCGACTGCTGGCCCGCGCCGACGCCGATTGCCTGGCCGTCAACAGCATAGCAAACGGAGTTGGACTGTGTATATTTAAGCGTGATAAGAGCGATAATAAGATCGCGCTTTGCGCTTTCGGGGAGTTCTTTATTGTTTGTTACAACGTTGGAAAGGAGCGCTTCGTTGATTTCGAAATTGTTTCTGCCCTGTTCAAAGGAAATACCGAATACCTGCTTTACTTCTTTTTCTGCAGGAATATATGCAGGGTCAATCTTTACGATGTTGTAATTGCCCTTTTTCTTGCTCTTTAAGATTTCAAGAGCTTCGGGAGAATAGGAGAGAGCAATAATACCGTCGGAAACCTCACGCTTAATGATGAGTGCTGTTGTTACATCGCATTCGTCACTAAGGGCAATCCAGTCAC
>JAZNAM010000078.1:0-47350 GCA_045586515.1 Eubacteriales bacterium | reverse complement strand
CGCTGAACACAACGGTCTTCAGATCGTTACCGGCAGGAGCGGAGATGACAACCTTCTTCGCGCCGGCATCAATGTGAGCCTGCGACTTCTCCTTGGAGGTGTAGAAGCCGGTGCACTCCAGAACTACGTCAACGCCAAGCTTGCCCCAGGGGCAATCAGCAGCGTTCTTCTCGGCGTAGATGATAATCTCCTTGCCGTCAACGATGATGGAGTTCTCAGTAGCCTCAACCGTGTGAAGGCCTTCGCCCATCTTGCCGCAGTAGGGACCCTGAGCGGTGTCATACTTGAGCAGGTGAGCAAGCATCTTGGGGCTGGTCAGATCGTTGATAGCGACAACCTCATAACCCTCAGCAGCGAACATCTGACGGAACGCAAGGCGTCCGATACGGCCAAAGCCGTTGATAGCAACTTTAACAGACATGTTAAAATCCTCCGTGTTTTTTAATTTTTGTGGATTGTTTTGCATACTCTTATATTTTATAACATTTTTTTGCGCTTGACAAGGGCTTTGTGAAAATTTCATCAATTTTTTTAAAATGCACTCGTCAATCCCTTTCATTTTTGGGAAATTTGGCGATTATAACCTTATTCCTCAAACGCAGCGCGCAATGCGGCAAGCTTTTCATCAGCCTCGCTTGCCGAGGTTGCCATCACGCAGTAATAATATTTGCACTTAGGCTCGGTGCCACTGGGACGCACTGCAACAAAACTGCCGTCTGCAAAAATGTAGCGCAACACGTTAGAAGCGGGATATCCCTTTGTAATCATACGCTCGGCGAGATAATCCTCCACATCAACAACAGCAATGCCGCCAACCTCAGTGGGCGGATTCTTGCGAAGCGCTTCGAGCAGCGACGCGATCTTGGCAACACCCGCCGCGCCCTTATGCTCTACGCTCACAACCTTATCAAGGCAATAGCCGTAAGTTGCATAGCACTCATCCATTACATCCCAGAGCGTCTTGCCCTGCGTCTTGTAGTATGCCGCCGCCTCGCAAAGCATCAGCGATGCCTGAACAGCATCCTTATCTCTTGCGAAACCTTTGATAAGACAACCGTAGCTCTCCTCATAACCGAATACGTAAGTGTGCTCTCCTGTTTGCTCCCAAGTGTGGATCTTGTCGCCGATAAACTTGAAGCCCGTCAGCGTCTTTTCAACGTCCACACCAAAATGCTGGCAAACGCGATCTCCCAGCACGGAAGTAACGATGGTATTGCACATCACGGCACCCGCGGGGATCGTTCCCTGCTCATGACGATAGGAGAGAATGTAGTGAAGCAACAACGCACCGGACTGGTTGCCCGTCATCAGCTGATATTTACCATCCTTCAGTGCCGCCACACCCAGACGATCACAGTCGGGGTCGGTGGTGATCACGATGTCAGCGTTATGGCGTGCCGCGTATTCGAGCGCGAGATCGTACGCCACTGCGTTTTCGGGATTGGGGCTCTTGGTTGCCGCAAAATCCTCATCCGGCGTGCACTGCTCAAGCACCGGAATAAGGCCGTAGCCGCAACGATCAAGCACGGTGCGAACGGGCACATTTCCCGTACCGTGTTGGGGGGAATAGACAACGGAAAGATTTTTTGCTTCCACATCGGTACGCAGACGAATGCTCATCACCTCGTCGTAATACGCTTCGTCCACCTTGGCATCCAGCATGCAGATAAGCTCGCCTGCCTCCTCGACCGAGATCGTACGAATGGTAAGCGGATCCTCAATGGCATTGATAATACCCGTAAGCACGTCGGTGTAACGAGGCATGAGCTGACAGCCCTGCTCATCGTAAAGCTTATATCCGTTGTACTCGGGCGGATTGTGAGAAGCCGTAATCATAACACCGCCGATAGCGCCCATGTAGCGCACCGCAAAAGAAAGTTCGGGGGTTGGACGAAGTGCGTCAAAAATGTATGCTTTAATACCGTTTGCGGCGAGCACGCACGCCGTTTCCATACAAAACTCGCGGCTCTGTCGACGGTTATCATGTGCAATCACCACGCCGCGACGCTTGGCCTCATCACCAACGTACTGTGCAAGATATTGGGCATAACCCTCAGTCGCCTTGCGCACGGTATAGCGGTTCATGCGGTTGGTACCCGCACCCAGCACACCGCGCATACCTGCGGTGCCAAAGGCCATATCTGTGTAGAAGCGATCCGTGATTTCCGCCTCGTCAGTAGCGATAGCAACAAGTTCTGCGCGCGTTGCTGCATCCACGGCATCGCTCTCGCACCAATGCTGATAGTACTTTTTGTAATCTCTCATGGTATTGCCTCCTAAATTTTATACAATTCCAGTATAACACAGTATTTTCCGTTTTTCAAGTACAAGGTGTATAAATCGTTCTCAAAAATTCGACTTGCAGCTATATTTTCACTATACAACGCTTGACAACTTGTAATTTTATGCTTATAATGTTATTTGTATTATTATATCCCGAAAGGAACATCGTCATGGCAAAAGAAAAAAAGTTGGTGGAGCAAATCACCTCCATGGAGGAAGATTTCGCGAAATGGTACACCGACATCTGCAAAAAGGCGGATCTTATCGACTACTCCTCCGTCAAGGGTTGCATGATCATTCGTCCCTACGGCTACGCAATTTGGGAGAATATTCAACGCATCCTAGACACTCGCTTCAAGGAGCTTGGTCACGAGAACGTTTATATGCCTATGTTTATCCCTGAGAGCCTGCTTCAGCGCGAGAAGGATCACGTGGCAGGATTTGCCCCTGAGGTTGCGTGGGTCACCCACGGCGGCAGCGAAAAGCTTACCGAACGCATGTGCGTACGCCCCACCTCCGAGGTTCTGTTCTGCGAGCATTACGCCAATATTATCAACTCCTATCGCGACCTGCCCAAGCTCTACAATCAGTGGTGCTCGGTGGTACGTTGGGAGAAGACCACTCGTCCTTTCCTGCGCTCGCGTGAGTTTTTGTGGCAAGAGGGACATACCATGCATGCCACCGCCGAAGAGGCACGCGCCGAAACCGTTCAGATGCTGAACGTATACGCGGATTTCCATGAAAACGATCTTGCTATCCCCGTGATCAAGGGGCGCAAGACTCCCAGCGATAAATTTGCTGGCGCAGAGGACACTTATGCCATCGAAGCATTGATGCACGACGGCAAGGCACTGCAAGCCGCCACCTCTCACTATTTCGGCGACGGCTTTGCTAAGGCGTTTGACATTACCTATACCGATAAAGAAAATAAGGCAGTTCACCCCCACCAGACCTCTTGGGGCTGCACCACACGCATGATCGGCGGTATCATTATGACCCACGGCGATGACCGTGGTCTGGTACTACCTCCTGCCGTTGCGCCCATTCAGGTCGTGATCGTTCCCATTGCAGCCCATAAGGAAGGCGTTACCGAGCGTTGCGCGGCACTGCGCGATGCACTTGCCGCAGCCGGTGTGCGCGTCAAGATGGACGACAGTGACCAGAGCCCCGGTTGGAAGTTTGCCGAATATGAAATGAAGGGCGTGCCGCTCCGTTTGGAGATCGGTCCCCGCGATCTGGAGCAGAATCAGTGTGTCGCCGTTACCCGTCACAACGGCGAAAAGCAGTTCGTCTCGCTTGACGGCATCGTCGAAACCGTACAGCAACTGCTCGTTGCCGTACGCGACGGCATGTTTGCAAAAGCCGCGGAGAATCGCGCCCGTCACACCTTCGTATGCCATAACCTCGATGAAGTCACCGAAGCTCTCAAAAACGGAGACGGCTTCATTAAGGGCATGTGGTGCGGCGAGGAAGAGTGCGAGGATCGCGTTAAGGAAGTAACGGGTGTTGGCTCACGTTGCATTCCGCTTGACGGCGAAGACCTTGGTCCTGTATGTATGTGCTGTGGCAAGCCCGCCAAACACATGGTGCTTTGGGCTAAAGCGTACTAATATCTGTAGACAATATTCGACGGGGCTTGATGCGAGAAATCCGTCAAGCCCCTGTTTTTATTTCATAGCAAGGAGAAATCGCCATGTCTCACAACTGGAAAAGATGGTCTGTTTGGCCGAGCGTCTTCCCGGCAAACAAAAAAAGCCTTGTGACCATCGCCCCCGAATCTCGTACCTTTTTGTTTGAGGATGGAGTGGAATACACCGTGCTCGTAAGCGGTGAAAACGACGACGAGCCCTTCTACCACGCGCCCAGCGTATTTACCACCTACACGGTAAGTGCAAAGGATGGTGTGTTGCAATTCACCCACAACTTCCCTGCCGAGCAGGAATATTATATCCGCCTTTGCCGCGGTGAGGAAAAGGTCAGCGACTTTGCTGTCTACGCACTGGAAAGCGACCTTTACTCATTGCGTCCCCTCAAGGGCGATCTGCACTCCCATACGCATCGTTCAGACGGATTGCACGACCCCGCAGAGCTTTTTGGCTATTACCGCGAGATGGGCTACGATTTCCAATGCCTCACCGACCACAACCGCTACTATCCGGGCGGCGAGATCGACGAAGTATTTGCGGGCGTTAAACTCGGCATCACGCACGTACAAGGCGAAGAAGTGCACACCCCGGACTCCACCGTACACATCGTTCACGCAGGTGGCAAAGAAAGCGTGGCGGACATCTACATTTATGATCGCGAGCGCTACGAACGCGAGATGATTATATACAGAGAGCAAGTACCCGCCAACATTCCCGAAAATCAACGCGAACGTTACGCTGAAGCAATGTGGAGTTGCGATCGCATTCACGAAGCGGGCGGTATTGCAATCTTCCCACACCCCTATTGGCGTTGCGGTTCAAACAAATGCTTTAATGTCTGCGACACGCTGAGCCACGCCTTGCTCACAAGCGGCAAATTCGACGCTTTCGAACTGGTGGGCGGTATGGGAATCCACGGGATCAACCGCGCTGTCGCCTTGTGGCAAGAGTTGCGTATACAAGGCTATGACATCAAGGTGGTCGGCTCGAGTGACGTGCATTCACTCGCCGCCAAGGATTTTCCCTATCACTTCACCGTTTGCTTTGCAAAAGAAAATGAGAACAATGCTATCATCGATGCTGTGAAAAACGGTTGGAGCGTTGCTTGTGAAATGAGTGGCAAGGCAGACGAAAAAGAATTCCGCGCTTACGGCTCTATGCGTCTTGTCGCCTATACGCAGTTCCTCTTCCTCCACTATTTCCCTCGACTGCAACAACTGTGCAAGGGAGAAGGTGTGTCGATGCGCCAATACGCCATGGGACGCGTAGATGCGGCAACCGTGGAAACACAAACGGCACAAAGTGCTGATTTTTGTGATCGTTTCTTCGGCCGAAAGCCTCATCCCACGCCGGACACTGAAACACTTGCTTTTGAAAAAAGATGGCGTGAGCGCCATCTGCAGAGCCCGCCCACCAAGGGTAGTCGACTCACAAGCAGTAAAGGTGTTACCAGACAAATCTAAAACAAACAGCACCCATCACGGGTGCTTTTTGTTATATTCTCATCCTGTCTTTCATATTCTCTAACGAAACGTCACACAAGGAGGACAGATCATGTTTGTATATTCTATGCGCGCAGGGACGTTGCGCTTTTTTGCCATCATTGCCGTGGCCCTTGCGGTGCTCGTTGCACTCATTGCCTTCGTGCCCGATCTCTCTCCCACGGTTGCCGCCTCGACAGAAGAGGACGCCACGGAAACTTTGCGTTACGAAAAGGTGAAAAGCAACGAAGACCGTATTGCCTTCCTCTCTCAGTTCGGCTGGGAGGTAAACCCGGAACCCGTGGAAAACACCACTGTAACCATCCCTCGCGAGTTTGACAAGGTGTTTGGTGCATACAACGAGCTGCAACGCACGCAAGGCCTTGATCTCTCCACGCACGCTGGGCGGACTGTGGAGCGCTACACCTACACCGTAACCAATTATAAAGACTATGACGGTACGGTTTTTGCAAACATTCTTGTGCATCGCGGTAGAGTGATCGGCGGTGATATCTGTTCGGCAGAAAGCAATGGTTTTTTGCACGGCTTTAAAGCGCCTTAATCAAGCCCAAAAGCCCCCTTAACGGTGAGAAAAAATCTTTACATTTCGAAAGCGTTTTCTTACCGTCAGGGGGCTTTTTTGCGTTAAACAAAGGTGTTTTATTTCCATCTTTTGCTTTTTATACCAAAAAAAGGCAGCAAAAAGCCCCTTGACGGTCAGCGTTTTTGTGTATTTACTACAAAATTTAACTTTTTCTTCATTTTTTTGTCAAACCATCTTCCCATCCTTTTTATTTTATGCTATAATAATTTTGAACACAGAACGCGACCCGTTTGCCGACTTGTTCAATAATTAAAAAGTGGGGAGTAAAAATTATGAATTCCTTCGTCAACACCCTTAGCATGGGTACCATTGCTACCGTGGGACTTATCGTCGCCGCCGTTCTTCTGCTTGCCGCTGTCGGCGTCATTGTCGCAGTGCTCGTGATCGCCAACAAAAAGGCGAAAGCCGCTGCCGCAAAAGCCGAAAAACCTGCTGCACCTGCAGAACTAACAGATGCCCAAAAGGCCGCCGCAGAAGCCGATGCAAAGCGCGCCGCTGCCAAGGTAGCTGTCGCAGAGGAAGCTCCTGTTGTTGAAGAAGCTCCTGTTGTTGAAGAAGCTCCTGTCGTTAAGGAAGCTCCTGTCGTTGAAGAAGCTCCTGTCGTTGAGGAAGCTCCTGTCGTTGAAAAAGCTCCTGTCGTTGAAGAAGCTCCTGTCGTTGAAGAAGCTCCTGTCGTTGAGGAAGCTCCTGTTGTTGAGGAAGCTCCTGTTGTTGAAGAAACTCCTGTCGTTGAAGAAGCTCCCATTGCAACCACGCCCCTTGAAGCAAACGTTCCCGTTATATCCGCAGAGGGAAAGACCCTTGCCTACTCCACCTACCGTCGCTCCTTCCTCGCGCGCATCATCGCATCCGACGAGGACACGCAGGAACGTTACAATGAGTTGAAGAACGCACTTCTCTCCTACAAGAAGGTCAACGCACGCATTAGCTGGAGCTACGAGTCCATTAAGGCAGGCCGCACGCAACTTGCAAAATTCGCTATCTGCGGCAAAACGCTGTGCCTGTTCCTTGCAATCGATCCCAACACCTTGGAGGATTCCAAGTACAACGTTAAGTACGTCGGTGATTCCAAGAAGTACGAAACCGTTCCCTGCCGCCTGCGCCTGACCTCCAAGAGAAGCGTTAAGTGGGGTCTTGAGCTGATCGCTCTTATGGCAGAGAAGGAAGGCCTTGTTGCCGATCCCAAGTACAAGCCCACCTCTTACGTACCTGCCAACGAATCCGATGAAGTTCTGCTTCAGAAGGGTCTTATCAAGAAGGTTCAATAAGATACATAAAAAGACCTCGGCTCTGCCGAGGGCTTTTTTCACAAATACCGCATCAGCTTTGCGCGGTTGTATTCTTCAAAGGTGGCAAGGTCTCGTGCCAGAGCGCGTGAGGACTCCTCGCCCCCTTGTGTGGTGTTCAGGATGCGTGTCATATCGCTGATATTGGAATTGGTGCTTTCTAACAGTAACCCCGCCACGTGACTGGTAGTAGAGCTCACCATCGTATTCATGGCGGCAACAGCGCGCGCAGAAAAGCGGCGCACGGCATTCTGTGCCCTTGCACTTTCTCCCAGTGCCTCAAGTTCTTCAGCCGCGCATGCTGCACAACGTTCGTAACCGTCCAGTTGCATCGTGAGGTGGCGTCGCATCCCTTCCTCTTTTACGTAAGGCATGAAATTCAGCACCGTGTCTGCTCCTGTCTTTGCGGTTTTATAGATCTCCCCCAAAAGGCGCGCCTCACCTGTCCGCGCCGTTTCCTTCTCCCTTGCCATATCATCCCTCTCCTTCCATAAAAATAGCACTGTGCATAGTGTTTGCACAGTGCTTTATTTTATGCGTTATTTGCGCGCCATCTTTTGACGGCGCACGTCCGTACCTACGAACAAAAGCGGTTTGAAATCACCCAAAATTCGGCTGGCGATACGATCGGTATAGCGCTCTTTGATCTCCTTGCTGGAAAGATTGGTGCTAATGATCGTCGGACGGCGCAGATTGATGCGGTTGTTGATCACGAGATACAGGCAGGAGTTGGTAAACTGATTGGTCACTTCCGTACCAAGGTCGTCTAAGATCAACAACTCACATTCGCTGTAACGCGACACATCTACGGCAGGTGCATCTGCAAGGCCGGAACCAAAACGCGTATGCTCAAAGTCAGAGAACATCTGCAATGCCGACGCGTAGTACACATCAAAGCCACGATCGATCACACGACGCGCCACTGCGGTAGACAAATGCGTTTTACCAAGACCCGTCGCACCCACCAAAAGCAGGTTATCCGAAACGCTTGAGAACTGTTCGGCATAGTCGCGCATGATCTTAAAATTGGTTTCCATACGCGCTCTCTCTTCACCCGTTCCGTAAAAATCAGGTGAAAAAGTAGCAAAGGACTGCGTGCGCATCAATGCACCAAGGCCAGAGGTCTCATAAGCGGCAAGGATTAGCTCGCGACGCATACATTGACACATTTTGACTCCAACAAAGCCCGTATCGCCACAAAGCGCACATTCATAAGGCGGGTCAGTATAATCGGCGGGATAGCCGAGCGTTTCAATGAGCGCACGACGCTTTTCCTGAAGGGCGAGGTTTTCCCTCTCGACTTCGGCAAGTTTTTCACGGTACTCCTCACCTGTGCCAAGTGCAGCCATGGCGATTTTCGCGCCTGCGCTTGCAAGCGCGCGGTCGATTGCGGCAAGCTCGGGGCTTTTGGCGTGAAGCTCCGCGGTACGCCTATCTGCCTCCTCGTACGCCTTTAAGTATTTGGTCTGATACGCCGTACGGATACGGCGGTAATTTTCTTTATTATAAGCCATTTTTATTCTCCATAAGTGCGTTTTAAGGCCGCCTCGAACCACTCATCCACATCAAAGCTCGATCCGTTGCCCGCCTTTTTGCGCTTGTAATCAGCAAGAGCGGCGTCTACGTCTGCAAGCGTGCGGTAACCCTCGGCATGCCAACGCTCCAGAATACTGTTCGCGTATGGAATGGAGGGCTTGGTGGTGGAATCCACCGTGATCTCATAGGCGCGTCGAAGCATTTCCTCATCGTATTTCATCACGCAGATCCACTTTTCGATGATTGTTTTTTCCTTGGTCGTCAGCGCGCGCGAAGAAATTCCAAACAATGCACGCACCTTGCCACACGCGCTTGCCATAATTTCAATATTATGCAACCGCGCTTCAAGATCCTGCGCGTTATGCACACCTTCATCATGCAGCGTGATTGCCATTTTCTCTACGTAGCGCAACGATTTTTTTTCCATGTTGCGACAATGAGTGAGTAAGAGCAAAACGTATTCCTCGTCAAGCCCTAAATAATCAACAAGCCCTGCAATGATGGCGATCTCGTGCGTATTAAAAACCTTTCCAAACGCCTGCTGGGCATCGTTTACAAGTTGAGCGAGCTCCGCGCGGCGTGATAGCACCTCGGAAAGTTCCTCTGTGCTGTACGAAGGCAAGCCTTTTTCCGCCACAACCTTGGTGGTTGTCATTTGAGCAGGCGCAACTGCGGTCAAGTCTTCCCCCTCGCTCACCGAGAGGATGCCGGTGCCGCGCCAGAATGCAAGAGATGCCTCTACTTCCCCTAAGCCGACACCTGCAGCGGCAGCAATCGTAGCAAGCGCCGCATCAGGAGCAGTAGCAAACTCCAAGAGAATACGAATATCCTTCTTGGTCGCCTTATCTATATGAGCGGCAACGGCATGCGGTAACACCGCAACACGTGTACCGTATACGAACTGTATGCTCATTTTTTCTCCTCCTCACGGGTGCGCAGATCGTAACACAGCGTCATGAGCGAGTCTCCAAGATGCACGTTCTCCACGGCAATACCGGGACAAAGCGCATCCGCCTCCATGCCCGTGAAATTCCAAATACCGCGCACTCCCAACGCAGCAAGACGTTTCATAACCTCGGATGTCATTGCCTTGGGAAGCGTAAGCACTGCAATGTCCACGTTGTTCTCGGCAAAAAATTCACCCAGTGTATCCATATGCGAAACGGTAAGTGCACCTACTTGGCGACCCACAATTTCCGGATCCACGTCAAAAATACCCACGACGTCGACACCACGCTTTTCAAACATAGGATTGCGTGCAAGAGCTCTACCAAGGTTGCCCGCACCTACAATGATGGCGGAATACCCTTCACCAACACCGAGTAATTCGGATATTTTGGTGTACAGATAGTTCACGTTGTAGCCGTAGCCCTGCTGACCGAAGCCGCCAAAACAGTTCAGGTCTTGGCGAATCTGCGACGCGGTCACATGCATGCGCTCGGAAAGCTCGCTAGAGCTAATACGCAACTTGCCCTCTCGAATCAGCTCGCGCAGATAGCGGAAATAGCGAGGCAGTCGCTTAATAACGGCAGGGCTGACATTCATCGTCTTCGCCTTGTCCTGTAGCTTTGGCTCCTGGCCTTGCTTCTTTTTCATCTTGTCATCCATACAATTCTCCGTCCTTTTGGTGATTTTCACAGTTGCGTGAAAAATGCGTCAAACGCCGCTTTGGAGTTTTCCACACGTACAGTTATCAACAGTTTCCACTTACTTTTCCACAGAAAAAGGTCGTTTTTTCTTTACTTTTCTTATTTTTGCGCCTTTTTTTCATCATTGCGCAAAAAAATGCATTCGCTTTCTTTGCGCAGCCCTAAATTTCCACACCCTGTGGAAAACCTTTGTGGAAAACCGTTTCTTTTGGCATTTATCCAAAACGCCAAATTTTGTTTTTTTCACAAAAAACGCTTGACAAAAGTAGGAACGTCACACCCGCCCCTTGCATGTCACTCTTCCCAGGAAATCGGATCTTCGGCACTCGCATTTAGGGAGGCATCGGCGCGTCTTCCTGCGAGAAATTCATAGTACCCCGCTGCGGCGACCATAGCGCCGTTGTCTCCGCAAAGGGAGAGGGGCGGCACGGTCAACGTCGCGCCACGCGCTGCTGCAAGCTCGCTGAGCTTATTGCGCAAATGTGAATTAGCGGCAACGCCACCGGCAAGCACTATGCGCTTGTGTCCGGTTGCGCTAAGGGCTTGAGCTGTCTTGCGTGCCACCGCATCTACGATAGCAGCGGTATAGGACGCGGCAAGATCTGCGCGGTTCACCTCGTCCCCCAACTGACGCGTGGTATTGATATAATTGAGCGCAGCGGTTTTGAGGCCACTAAATGAAAAATCAAGTGTATCGCCTGCAAGCGCGGGCGAGGGAAGCTTGATGGAACGAGGGTCTCCCTCATAAGCAAGCTTATCCAGTGCCGCACCTCCCGGATATGGTAAACCAATCACCCGTCCTATCTTATCGAATGCTTCGCCCGCCGCATCGTCACGCGTGGTGCCGATCAAGCGATACTCCGTGTAACTTCTCACGTCAAACAGCGATGTGTGACCACCTGACACGACTACGGCAAGAAACGGAGGTTCTAGCGCTTGGTCCGTGAGATACGCCGCCGCCACGTGTGCCTTGATATGATTGACGGGAACAAGCGGAATATCGTTTGCAAACGCAAGCGACTTGGCAAAATTCACACCCACCAGCAAAGCGCCAATCAAACCGGGAAATGCAGTCACAGCGATGGCATCCACATCTGAAAGCGAAATTCCTGCGGTGTTTAACGCCTCGTGCGTGATGCTCGTCACCGCCTCAATGTGTGCGCGGCTTGCGATCTCTGGCACCACACCACCGTAGAGTCGGTGCGTCTCGATTTGTGAAGCAACAATATTGGAAACAATCTCACGCTTCCCTTCCTCCATGCGGACAACCGCCGCAGAGGTTTCATCGCACGAGCTTTCCATTCCTAAAATGTACATAGTTTACTCTCCTATAGCGCACAACATAATGAGCGCCGCTTCCACGGGCTTGGTATAAAATCGCGGACGCTTTCCGACTACGCGAAAACCGTGATGCTCATACAGGGCGATTGCGGCCACATTTGATTCTCTTACCTCCAACGTGATCTGCGTGAGTCCTCTCTCTCTCGCCTCATCGATAAGGGCACATAGCACACGCGTGGCAAATCCACGGCGTCTTGCGCTCTCATGCGTGGCAATATTAGTAATCTGCCCCTCGTCGAGCACAGTCATCATACCACCGTAACAAAGGGCACGATCCCCCTCGGTAATCACAAACCCCACGCCTGCATTTCCCGTGAGAAGTTCTAACGCCTGCGCACTCCAAGGGGCGCAAAACACGCTTGCTTCCAGTGCGGCAATCGCATCAAGGTGTCGTTTTTCCACACGCTCAGGTGTCATACTTTCCTCCGAAAAAAGCAAGCTCTACGCAAAGCGATAACTGCTTTGCACAGGTAAGATAAGCGTCGTCATCCGCGCCGTATGGATCGGAAATATCCATCGGCAATGTGACAATTTTGGGCGCCGCTTCGGGATAGCGGAGCATGAGCTGCATCGCGTGCGCGGCGGTAAGACCCACCACGGTATCTGCACACTCCACAAGTTCTGCGCAAACATTGCGTGCGGCATGTGTCGGTATTTCAACAGACAGAGCAGCAAGCGCGCGACGGGCGCCCTCGCTCATCGCTGCGCCTTCCTCGGCAAAAAGACCGGCAGAAACGGCAACAAAGCCATTCACGCCGTGCTTTTTTGCAAGGTCGTTTGCAATGGCGGCAGCCATTGGGGAGCGACACGTATTGCCCGTACACACAAATAGCACGTTATGCGAGCGATGAATGTTCACGCACTCTTGTACTGCTTCAACCGATTGTGTCATGCAACAAGCCCCTCGGCGCGCAAGATCGCATCGGCAACATCGGCACTAACCACCACCGCACGACGCGTTTCGGCAAGATAAAAGTAGGCACTGCCGTCCTCATACAAAAAGAAACGGAAGCAATAGTAGATGTCGGGATATTCCTCGCTTTGCATTTTAAGGCGGCGCGAATGTGACGCGCGCTCAGCCGGCAACTCTGCTTCCTCACCCTCAAACCAAAACGCACGGATGGCAGAAATCTCCGCGGCATCTGTCACACAACCACGCTCCACGCTAACGGCATCTTCCTCGCACACGCGAACGCGCGTGAAGGTCCAATCCGCGGCAGAGGGCATCTGCTCGTCAGAACAGTAAACAAGACCCGTTGCGTCAGTCAAAAAACGCTGAGTGTCCAACCCGGGAATCCCCAAAAAAACGCGCGTTACGTCGAACTTTTTGTCCACGTACTCGCCCACCTGCTCGCCAGCGCGCGCCGCCTCGTAAGCAGTGCTCATTGCGGCGTAATGACGACCGCTTTTCTTCTCTGTGTAACCATACCCGTCTTCATCACGCACAAAGGTCGGTGCGCATCCTGTAAAAAGCAGAAGGAGTGCAAGCAAAACAAGCACAATGCGAAGCGCTTTCATCTCAGTACCCAAACTTTCCGGAGAGCGAATCGTCGTCCTCAATCCAGTCGGCTGTGTTGATCACGCGATACTCTGTATCGGTATCGCGCACTACCAACTGCGTAATGCCCGCGTTGAGAATAACACGCTTGCACATCATGCAAGAATTCATACCACCCACAACGTCACCCGTTTCAGGGTCGACGCACGCCATGTACATGGTAGCCCCCAGCATCTGCTCACGAGGTGCAGCAATGATGGCATTCTGTTCGGCGTGTACGGAACGGCAAAGTTCGTATCGCTCGCCGCGTGGAATTTGCATCTTGTCGCGATAGCAAAAGCCAAGGTCGCTACAATTTTTTCGGCCACGAGGTGCACCGTTATAGCCTGTAGATACGATCACATCGTTTTTAACGATAATCGCACCAAACTTGCGGCGCAGACACGTAGCGCGCTCTGCCACGGTCTTGGCAATGTCAAGATAGTAATTTTCCTTTGAAACTCTTTCCATTTTGGTTCCCTCCCGCGCATTGCGCGTAAACAAGAATATACAAAGATAGTATATCATATAGAATCGAATTTTGCAAGGGGAAGAAAAAAAGCCGCACAAAAATGTGCGGCTTTTCGCCATATCCCACTAAACGGGGCGAGTTTTATTTTGTTTTCTTCTTCGCCGCAGGGCGTTTTTTCTTCCACACAACAACACCCATCGCAATAACCGCGCCCGCGCCCACTACAATAGAAAGCCCAATCAACACAGTACGAAGCGTTTCTCCGCCTGCCGCGCGGATTTCAGGAAGAGTGGTAAGATCAAGTGCCTCGCCAAAACTCGTAAGCGCAAAATCACGTTGCAATTCCGCATAGCGCGCATCCACCATCGCGTTGAGTTTGGAGAAGTATATGCTGCTTTTGAGCACCTCGAGATTTCTGTTTACATACGCCTCGTCCAAGGGCATGCGCATAATGACATAGAAGCCATCGTCCGTTTCAACCACACCGCTTGCGTCAAAGTCATTCACAAGTGAAAAGGCAGCGTCCTCGTAGACCTTCTGCATCTCGCCGCGAGCAAAATAGAAGCCGTCACCTGTGGTGTCCTTTTGGTCATTATCGTAGTTCTTGATGGCGTTGCGCATCTCAGCATAACGCTCGCCACCATCGACGATTGCGGCAAGACGGGTCGCAATATTTTCCGCATTCAAACGGTTGCGCGGCTCGCTATAAACACCGTTGTTTTTGGCAATATATACGTGAACGGTACGAATAAACTCATTTCTGTTTGCAATAACCGCAAGCGCTGCTTCGTCGGAATCATCCAACTCTCCGCGTTCGATCATCTTCAAAACCACCTCGGTGGCAAGGTAGTTTTCTGTAGCAATGTAGGTGCGCAAATACGCTTCGGTCATAAACGCCTCGTCAAGCGATGCAATGTAGGCATCACGATCACCCGCAAAGATGGTTTCATCTGCAATCAAATCCTCGATCTGTGCCTGTACGTTTTCCCCTACTTTATCCTTATCGCAGGAGATACCGTAATCATCGGCAACGGAGATCAACGCGTGCGAACGCGTAAGCAGGTTATCCCACACAAATTGCTCAAGCTCAGCGCGAAGCGCTTCGGCATCGAGCGAAGTCCCCTGTAACTCAGCCTGCCTATTCTTGGCAAGATAGTAAAGCTCATCATAGCGGATGTCAACATTGCCAGCCGTTGCCACCGTCTTGCTCGCCTTGGGCGTTGCGTGCAAGCTCTTACCCGCACAGCCAACAAGCGAACAGGCAAGCAGCACAGCAAGCACAGCGCAAAGGGCGCGTATTATTGTTCTCTTCTTCATACGTACCTCACAGCGAAGTATTCTTGTCCTATATCATACAACACAAATGTGAATATTTCGTGAACGAGCGCGCTTGGGCACAAAGTTTAACGAAAATAGAACGAAAACATCTTTTCAATAGATGCTTTTTGTGATATAATAAACTTACATTATCGGCAGGAGGACTTTCTATGAACAACGAGTACAGTATCACGCTTGCCCGTGTTATCAATGAATTCAAACTGGAATGCCCCTATCTTCCCACGGATGCTGAAAAGATCCAGATCTCTAATCCCGAGGTCAATCGCCCCGGGCTCGCCCTTGCAGGATTTTTTGAAAATTTCGAGCCCACGCGCATCCAGATCATCGGCAGAGCCGAATATAACTATCTGTGTGGCCAAAGCGAAAAGAAGCGCAACGCCAAAATTGATGAATTTTTGTGTCACAAGCCCGTTGCGTTGGTATTCTCCACCGACTACGAGCCTTTCCCCCATATGCTAGAATCCGCAAAAAACCACGGCATACCTTTGCTTTCCACCAAGGAAAAAACGAGCCCGTTTATGGCGGCATTGATCAGCTTCCTCAACGTCCAGCTGGCGCCTCGCATCACGCGACATGGCGTTCTGGTAGAAGTATACGGCGAGGGCATGCTGTTGCTTGGCGATTCGGGTGTCGGCAAAAGTGAAACCGCCATAGAGCTCATCAAGCGCGGCCACCGTTTAATCGCGGATGATGCCGTGGAGATCAAACGCGTGTCTGCCACCACCTTGGTGGGCAGTGCCCCTGAGATCATCCGCCACTACATCGAATTGCGCGGCATCGGTATCGTGGATGTGCGCCGCCTGTTCGGCATGGGTGCGGTCAAGAACACCGAGCGTATCGATCTGGTCGTAAATTTGGAGCCTTGGGCGCAAGGTAAAATGTACGACCGATTGGGTCTTGACAACGAAACCGTTGACATTCTTGGCATTGACGTCCCTAGCATTACCATTCCCGTCAAGCCCGGTAGGAATATGGCCATCGTTCTGGAGGTCGCGGCCATGAATCATCGCCAAAAGAAAATGGGATATAATACTGCTGAAGAATTCAACCGCAAACTCATGGAGCAAATGGGCGGCACACAATAAGGAGTACGCATGCAACAGTTTCAACTGATTGAACTTATCGAGCAAGGCGCGCTTGACGCGCGCCTTGCTCTACTTTACGGCAAGGAGAGCGTCCGAGCACAACGAGCGCGCTACATTGCCGCCATTCGCGCCTTTTGTGCTCGCTTTGGTGACACGCGCGACCTGCGCCTTTTTTCTGTTCCCGGTCGCAGTGAGTTGTCGGGCAATCACACCGATCACAATCGCGGTGCAGTAATTGCTGCCTCCATTCATCTGGACGTAATCGCCGTAGCATCGCTGCGTACCGACAGCACCATCACTGTACTTTCCGAGGGGTTCCCCGAGGACTGCGTTAACATCGCCACCTATACTGCCCCTCGTACCGAGTGTTTTGCACGCTCGGAGGCGATCATTGCGGGCATGTGCGCGGGTCTTCGTAAGGATGGCCACGCCGTCGGTGGCTTTGACGCTTATACCACTTCAAACGTCCTCAAAGGATCCGGCCTTTCCTCGTCTGCCGCTTTTGAGGTGATGATCGGCAACATTGAAAACCATCTATACAACAACGGTCAAGTGGACAACGTAGAGATCGCCAAAATTGCCCAATACGCAGAAAGTGAGTTTTTTGGCAAGCCCTGCGGTTTGATGGACCAAGTCGCCTGTGCCGTAGGCGGCATTGTTGCGATTGATTTTGAAACAGTAGGTGCTCCCGTGATCGAACGGATCAACTTTGATCTCTCCGCACACGGCTTTTCCCTTTGCATTGTAGATACAGGCGGAAACCACGCAGACCTTACTCCCGATTACGCTGCTGTTCCTGCTGAGATGCGTGCCGTAGCCACCGCGCTTGGCGGTAGCGTCTTGCGCGAAAGCAACAAGGAGGCACTTCTCTCGGCACTGCCTACACTTAGAAACTGCGTGGGTGACCGTGCCTTGCTCCGCGCTCTGCATTTCTACAATGAAAACGCACGTGTGGAAAAACAAAAGTGCACCCTGCTTTCGGATGATCTTTCCGCATATTTCGAGTTGGTACGTGCTTCTGGGCGCTCCTCCTTCTGCTATCTGCAAAACGTTTACACCACCTCCAACGTAAGAGAACAGGGCCTTTCGCTTGCCCTTTGCCTTGCCGAAGACTTCCTTGCCACAAAAGAAGGGGCGTGCCGCGTACACGGCGGCGGTTTTGCGGGCACCATTCAGGTGTATGTAAAGCACACTGACGTGACGGATTTCTGCGCATTGATGGACAGTGTGTTCGGTAAGGGCGCCACCATTCCACTTTGCGTACGTCCTGAGGGCGCTATCGCGTTGGTTTAATATGAGGGACACACCTATGACAAAAAAACAACGCATCACGTATCTAGTTCTCCTTATCGTCAACTCAGTCATTGCCTTTGCGCTGTACCGTACGATGCTCCATTTTGCCACCATGGCGGAGAATGCGTTCCCTTCATTTTTGGTCATGCTCGTCTATTTTGCGTTGCTACTGGGCTTCGGGCTTGCCTATCTCATTTATAACCGTTTCTTTTACAAAAAGGGGCTCACACACGACAACCTGCCCGACACGATGACCTATGAGGAAAAGGATGCGTTTCTTGCAGAGGGCGCGTATCGCTTAAAGCGCTCCAAATGGATGTTGCTCATCATCATTCCGCTGCTGTTCACATTCCTCGTCGACGCACTTGAGTTGTTTGTGTTCGACCTCGTTTTCTAATAACGCCATGAAATATTCACTGAAACTTCTCTATTCCGGCTCAGATGGAAATGCCGCACTTCTCACGCTGGGGAATCAGGCAGTACTGATCGACGCAGGACGCTCTGCGCGCACGCTAACACAAGCACTTTGCGAGGCGGGCGTATGCCCCGACGCTCTGCTTGCCGTTTTCCTCACGCACGAGCATCGCGATCACACCGCGGCGCTTGACGTCTTCCTCAAGCATCACCCCACGCCCGTTCACGTAGCGGGGCGCTCGGCGGACAAGCTGACGCGTCTTGGTAGTGATGCGCTCCGCGCTTCGCTCGTTTCCCATCCGCCACTCTTTGAAGTAACGGCCGGACCTTTCACCTTTCGCTCCTTCGCGACACCCCACGACAGCGACGAAAGTGTTGGCTACCGCATCACGGTAACGGACGAGGACGGCACGCACGAAATCGGCTACGCAACCGACCTTGGCAGCGTGACGAGCGCCGTAGAGGAAGGGCTGCTTGGCTGCAAGGCAGTCGTGCTGGAATGCAATCACGACCCCGACATGCTCATGACAGGCCCCTACCCCTACGTACTCAAAAAGCGCATTGCTTCGCGCAACGGACACCTCTCCAACCCCGACTGCGCCGCCTTTTCGGTGCGACTGGCAGCGTGCGGCATGAAGCGGCTGCTCCTTGCTCATCTGTCCGAAACCAACAACCTCCCCGACCTCGCACTCGGCGAGGTGACGTCGGCGCTCGCGGGCTTTGACGTGCAGATCCGCGCCGCCGACCCCGTACATATCACGAATTTGTGAGGACACTATGCTACACATCAAGCTCATCACCGTCGGCACGCTGAAGGAAGCGTACCTGCGCGACGCCGTGGCGGAATACAAAAAGCGCCTCTCGGCATACGGCACGGTTGACATTGCGGAGCTAAAGGAAATCCGCGTGGCGGACAACCCCAGTCCCGCTGAAATTTCTGCCGCGCTGGAAAAGGAGGCGGACGCCATCCTTGCCGCCATCCCACCGCGCGCCTATACCGTGGCACTTTGCGTGGAAGGCACGCAGCGCTCCTCGGAGCAGCTTGCCGCACTGCTCGAAGACGCCATGTCGCGCTCCTCGGATCTTACGCTGATCATCGGCAGTTCACACGGACTTTCGCCGCGTGTAAAACAAGCGGCAAATTACCTCCTGTCCGTATCCGCACTCACCTTCCCCCATCAGCTCATGCGTGTACTGCTGCTTGAAACGGTGTACCGCTCGCTCTCGATCCTACACGGCTCGAAATATCACAAATAAAAAAAGCATTGCCGAGCGCACTCGGCAATGCTTTTTTATTCCTCATCGTCAGCAAACGCACCCTTGATCTCGACGCTGCTGTAACCGTAGCGCATCAGCATGGCAACGAGCTTGCCCGCCTCTTTTTTGTCGGTGGGCAGCGCCGTAATACGGCGCTTTTGCAACAGGCGGCGGCAACGCTGTGTGCCGTCCTCCTCCAGCATACGCAGGTAGGCAGCACCGTACGCTTCCTCCGAATACCCCTTGCTCTGCAAATGTAGCTCAATGCGTCTGTTGCCCCAAAGCTTTGCAAGGCAGCGTTCCGCTTCACGCACGGCACCCTCTGTTTCCGAGAAGAGTCCGCGCCGCTCCAGCTCTGCCACCACCTCGTCCACCGCGTCCTTGGAAAAACCCTTGGCACGCAGCTTTTGCTTTAGTTGTACGGCAGAGCCGTAGGCATAGCTGATCGCGCGAAGCCCAGCGGCAAGCACCTTTGCCATCTCACTCTCACGGCGGTAATAGTCCAGCGTTTCCTCGTCTATTTCGCCCACAACGGGCAACGCCCCAAGGCGCGCGGTGCAAAGCGTGAGCGTTTCACGCAGCAGTTCTTCCCCATCGCCGCTCTCCACCACAAGGACGAGATGCGCGCCACCGTCGGTGGCGCGCACGCTTTTTACCCTTGCGAGGGTCTTATCCTTCTCATTCATCGTCATCCATACCAAGTGCGCGAAGATCGAATTCCTCGTCCTCATCCTCTACGTCAAAGGCGTCCTCGGTCGCGTCCACCTCGCTGAAGCGCGCACGGATCTTGGCGTCGATCTCGTCAAAGAGAGCAGCGTCGTTCTCCAGAAGCTTGCGGATGTTGTCCTTGCCCTGACCCAGACGCTCTCCGTTGTAGGAGAACCACGAGCCGCTCTTTTGGATCACGTCCAGCGCAATACCGATGTCAACCAGTTCGCCCGCACGGGAGATGCCCTTGCCGTACAGAATATCGAACTCCGCCACCTTGAAGGGAGGCGCCACCTTGTTCTTGACGATCTTGCACTTGACGTGGTTGCCGTAAATGTCGTTGCCGTTTTTGAGCTGCTCGGTCTTGCGGACGTCAATACGAACAGACGCATAAAACTTAAGCGCGCGACCACCCGTAGTGGTCTCGGGGTTGCCGTACATCACGCCGACCTTCTCGCGCAGCTGGTTGATGAAGATCACCACCGCGTTGCTCTTGGAGATCACCGCCGAAAGCTTACGCATTGCCTGCGACATCAGGCGTGCCTGCACGCCGACCTGCGACTGGCCCATATCGCCCTCGATCTCCTGACGGGGAACGAGTGCCGCCACCGAGTCGATGACAACGACGTCCACCGCGCCAGAGCGCACGAGCGCCTCGGTAATGTCGAGCGCGTCCTCACCGCAATCGGGCTGGGAAACGAGCAGGTTGTTGATATCCACGCCAAGCGCCTTGGCGTAAACGGGATCGAGCGCGTGCTCTGCGTCGATGAACGCCGCCTGACCGCCTGTCTTTTGCACCTCAGCCACGATATGCAGTGCTACCGTAGTCTTACCGGAAGACTCCGGACCAAAAATTTCGATGATACGTCCGCGCGGCACACCGCCGATGCCAAGCGCCATGTCAAGGGAAAGAGAGCCGGTGTGTACCGCCTGCACCTCCATGTGCGTGTTCTCACCAAGTTTCATCACGGTGCCTGCACCGTACTCGCGCTCCAACTGCTTGAGCGCCGTCTCCAGCGCCTTCTTGCGGTCTGCTTGCTCTGCGCCGCCCATGGGTATGGGTTTCTTACCGATCGTCGTTTTTGCCATTGTATGATCCTCCGCTTTTCTGTCGTTGACCCTATTATACACCCTTCCGTGCTCGTTGTCAAGCATATTTTTTCCAAAGGCGGAAAAATATTTTTATTAACAGCATTTAAGTTTTCTGCTTGCGCTCTCAAAATTCCGCTTACAGAAACAAGAAGCCCGCGCCGCACAAAACGGCACGGGCTTTTTTCAGTTGTCCCACAGCACGATCTCGCCCTTTTCGCGCGTGGCGTTCAGGTCGATCAGGCGCTGGTTTTCAGATCCGCGAAAGCGGAGTCTGATATTCTTTTTCGCAAGGACGAATTCACCGTCCACCAATACATCAAGCATGGAGAGCATTTCATCCGTTACCTCACAACGAGCACGGCTCTCCCCCGTCAACTCCTCCAGCGTGTAGCCACTATAACACCACACGGTCTTTTTCGGATAGCGCTCCTTGACGCGCCTTAAAAACGGCACGAGCGCGCGCTGATTACACGGCTCAAAGGGTTCACCACCAAGCAACGACAGCCCCGCCACGTAGTCAGAATTGAGCATGTCCAACAGTTCGTCCTCAACGTCGCGCGTAAAGGGCGCGCCGTAGGAAAAATCCCACGTGTCGGCATTGAAACAACCGGGGCAATGATGCGTGCAGCCCGAAACAAAGAGAGTTACTCGCACACCGGGACCGTTGGCAATATCGCGTTTTTTGATCGCAGCGTAATTCATATCAAAGGTGGAGAACGCGCTCCTGGATCTCCTGCGTGCGTCCCTGATTCCAATATTGAGAACCAATATAGCCACAGGTGCGTCTTGCTACGTTCATCTTGTTCTGGTCGCGGTTGTGGCAGTTGGGGCACTCCCACACAAGCTTGCCATCGTCCTTGACGATCTGGATCTCACCGTCAAAGCCGCACACCTGGCAGTAGTCGGACTTCGTGTTCAGCTCTGCGTACATGATGTTGTCGTAGATAAACTTCATCACGTCAAGCACGGCGTCCAGATTATCCTGCATATTGGGCACCTCGACATAGCTGATCGCGCCGCCGGGGCTGAGCTCCTGGAACTTAGACTCGAACGCAAGCTTATCAAACGCGTCGATCTCCTCGGTCACGTGCACGTGATAGGAGTTGGTGATATAACTCTTATCGGTGATGCCGGGGATCTTGCCGAAGCGCTTCTGCAAGCACTTGGCGAACTTGTAGGTGGTAGACTCAAGGGGGGTGCCGTAGAGCGAGTAGTGGATGTTCTCTGCATCGCGCCAGCGCTTGCAAGCGGCATTCAGGCGGTGCATGATCTCAAGACCAAACGCCTCGCCTTCTTTTTCCGTAAGCTTCTTTCCAAGAATGGCGTAAACGCACTCCCAAAGACCTGCATAGCCAAGAGAAATGGTGGAGTAACCACCGTGCAACAGCTCGGTAATGGGCTGACCCTTGTCAAGACGAGCAAGCGCGCCGTACTGCCAAAGGATAGGAGCTGCATCGGAAAGTGTGCCCTCCAGTCTTTCGTGACGGCATTGAAGCGCCTCATGGCACAGCTCCAATCTCTCCTCAAGGATCTCAAAGAAGCGTTCCTTTCCGCCGCCCTCCGCGCGTGCGGTGCAAGCAGCGTCAACGAGGTTGATCGTGACCACGCCCTGATTGAAACGACCGTAATACTTTGCCTTGCCATTCTCATCCACCCAAGGAGTGAGGAAGGAGCGGCAACCCATGCAGGTGTAGCACTGGCCATCCCCGTTGTCGTCAACCTTAAGTTTTTTCATAACTTTCTCGGAAATATAGTCAGGCACCATGCGCTTTGCCGTGCACTTAGCGGCAAGTTTGGTGAGATAGTAGTAGGGAGAACCCTCGTGAATGTTGTCCTCCTCAAGCACGTAAATAAGCTTGGGGAACGCCGGGGTCACGTAAACGCCCGCCTCGTTCTTCACGCCCATGATGCGCTGCTCCAGCATTTCCTGAATGATCAGCGCAAGATCCTTCTTCGTCTGCTCGTCCTTTGCTTCGCCAAGGTACATGAACACGGTGATGAAAGGCGCTTGTCCGTTGGTAGTGAGCAACGTCACGACCTGATACTGAATGGTCTGCACACCACGGCGGATCTCGTCAAGCAGACGGTTTTCCACGATCTCAGCAACCTTTGCCTCAGCAGGCGCAACGCCCAAATCTTCAAGTTCTGCGCGCACCTGTCTCGCGATCTTCTCGCGGGATACCTGTACAAAGGGGGCAAGATGCGTGAGCGAGATGCTCTGACCACCGTATTGATTGCTTGCCACCTGCGCAATAATTTGTGTGGAGATATTGCAAGCAGTAGAGAAACTGTGCGGCTTCTCAATAAGTGTGCCGGAAATGACAGTACCGTTCTGGAGCATATCCTCAAGGTTAACGAGGTCACAGTTATGCATGTGTTGTGCGTAGTAGTCTGCATCGTGGAAGTGAATAATTCCCTCCTCGTGCGCCTTCACGATCGCCTCGGGCAACAGCACGCGACGCGTTAAATCCTTGGAAACCTCGCCTGCCATATAGTCGCGCTGTACGGAGTTGACGGTAGGATTCTTGTTGGCGTTCTCCTGCTTTGCTTCTTCGTTATTGCACTCGATCAAAGAGAGGATATTCTCGTCCGTGGTGTTGGCACGACGCGCCAAGTTTCGAGTGAAGCGATAACGAATGTAACGCTTCGCTGTTTCGGGTGCGTTTTGCTGAATGATCAGCGTCTCGACAAGCTCCTGAATTTCCTCGACGGAAAGTGCTCTGTCGATCTCATTGCAATAGTCTTCAATGCAAAAAGAAATGTAGTCGATTTGACGTTGAGTGAGCTCGGGCTTTCCCTCGCCAGCCTCGTTGGCTTTCTGGATAGCGCGCACGATCTTATCGCGGTCAAATACCATTTCAGAGCCGTTTCTCTTGATAATTTTCATGCTTTTTCTCCCTTTACCGTGAAAGAAGGGTGCCTTGCGAGCACCCCTATATTTTGTTTACATTTTCCATACACAACACCATATCTTGTGTCGGCAAGAATTAGTATACCATATATGCCGTGGCTTGTAAAGGTATTTTTCAATAAAAAAATGCACAAAAAACTCGTTCACAATTTGGGCGCTTTTTGTCGCCTTCCAAAACGTGTCACAGCTCTCTTTTTTTGCCCCTCTCACACGGGCAAATTTTGCGCTTCCCCTTTACAAATTACGCAAATTGGGGTATACTATATTTAATATATGGTAAGGAGAAGCCCTATGGAACTCACTGAAAAAACCTTGCGCTCCGAACTCATTTTCGATGGGCGCGTAGTGCATCTATACCGAGACGAGGTGGAACTGCCTGATGGTAGCACGTCGATACGGGAATATATCAAACACGTGGGCGCTGTATGTGTACTACCCTTAACCGACGAAGGAGAGATCGTGTTGGAGCGTCAATTCCGCTACCCCTTCGCACGCGTGCTTGTGGAGATCCCTGCGGGCAAATTGGATGCTCCCGATGAGGATCTGCGCGAGGCCGCCCTACGCGAGCTCCGCGAGGAAACCGGCATTGTCCCCCATGAACTCATTGATCTGGGCGACTACTACGGCTCGTCCGCCATTATGGGAGAGCGCATCCGCATGTTTTTCGCACGCGGGCTTTCCTTTGGCACACAGGAACTCGACAGCGACGAATTTTTAGAAGTGTTCACGATGCCCTTCTCCCGTGCCGTGGAAGAAGTGATGGCCGGCAACATTCCCGACGGCAAAACGCAGCTTGCCATCCTTAAGGTGCGCGAGCTTCTACAAAAGGAAGGAAAACACGTATGAAACTGAACTACAAACGCGTCATTTTCGTGGGCTTCGCCTTTTTCCTGATTACCGCCTTCTGGCAGGCATACGATAACGTTATCCCTATGATCCTGACGGATAAATTCGGTCTTTCACAGACCTGGTCGGGTGCGATCATGGCACTGGATAATATTTTCGCCCTGTTCCTGCTTCCTGTATTCGGCGCACTTTCTGATAAGGTGAATAGCCGCCACGGCAAGCGCACCCCCTTCATCGTGATCGGTGCGATCGTAGCCGCGGTGTTGCTCGTATCCCTTTCCATTCCCGATAATGCACAACTCGCCAATATCAAAGATATCTCCGCGACAGAGGGCGAAGCGTACGTGCAGTCGTTGGAAAACATTTACGATCAAAATCCCAAGGTGAAGGACTGGACCGAGGACGAAGAAAAGGGCGACACCCTTCTTTCTTCCCTGTTTGGAAAGTTGAACAGCGAAAAGAAGCCCTTGCAGGACATTATTTCGCGTGAGGACTTCACCGCGATCCCTATCACTACCACCAACGACGAGGGCAAAACGGTAACGAATGAAGACTACCAAAACATCGTCGTGCCTGCACGACAGGCGTGTGCTGCACGCGCGACGGCGCAAAACATCACACCGCTGATCATCTTTATGACCTTGCTGCTTTTCACGCTCGTTGCCATGGGCACGTTCCGCTCCCCTGCGGTAGCACTTATGCCCGACGTTACGATCAAACCGCTTCGCTCCAAGGCAAACGCCGTCATCAATTTGATGGGCACGGCGGGCGGTATTATCGTACTACTACTCGGCAAGGTGTTCGGCACGGGCAAAGCAGTAAACGCCTTGATGTCCTACACCACGTTCTTTGCTTGCGTTGCAGGCCTTATGTTGGTGGGACTTGCCATCTTCATCTGGCGTGTGCGTGAGCCCAAATGGGCGGCAGAAATGCAAGCAGAGAGCGAGCGCCTGGGCTTAGACGTCCCTGTTGACGACAAGAGTGAAAGCGAGCGCAAGCTCTCGCACGCCGAAAAAACCTCCCTTTTGCTCATTCTCGCTTCTGTCGTGTTCTGGTTTATGGGCTACAATGCCGTAACCAGCAAGTATTCCGTCTACGCCAAAAACGTGCTTGACGTGGATTATAATATGACGCTGCTTATCGCGCAAGCCGCCGCCATCGTGGCATACCTCCCCGTCGGTCTTCTCTCCTCTAAGCTCGGCAGAAAAAAGATGATCCTCGCGGGTGTGGTGATCCTTGCCACTTCATTTGGATTTGCCTCCTTCCTTGGCGCAGGCAGTCCTGCGCTCGTCAAGAGCACGCTCATGCCCGTGCTGTTCGCACTCGCCGGCATCGGTTGGGCAACCATCAACGTCAACTCCTACCCCATGGTCGTCGAACTTTCGCGCGGCTCAAACGTGGGCAAATACACGGGCTACTACTACACTGCCAGCATGGCAGCGCAAGTGATCACCCCGGTGCTCTCCGGTATCTTCCTTGACAACATCAGCATGCGCACCCTGTTCCCCTATGCCACCGTGTTCGTGGCACTCGCCTTTGTAACGATGTTTTTCGTCCGCCATGGCGACTCCCGCCCCGATGCCGTACAGGTTGCACTGGATGCCGCGGGAGGTGACGACTGATGCCACTTGCCATTAAAATTACGCTGCTGGTACTGGTCGCTCTTGTGGCACTCGTCGGCATCTGGATCTTCCTGATCGCGCCCCGCGCGCGCAAAAGAGAGATGCGCCCCTTTATCCGCCCCTACGCCCATCGCGGGCTGTGGGGGGAAGGCGTACCTGAAAACTCGCTCACTGCATTTCGTCGTGCCGCCGAAGAGGGGTTCGCCATTGAACTGGACGTTCAACTATCTGCGGATAACGTGGTCATGGTCTTCCATGACTACTCACTGGAACGCATGTGTGGTGTGCCCTACAAACTACACGATTTAAAATACGAAGCGCTTCAAAACCTCTCGCTGGGCGACACCGCCGAACCCATCCCTACGTTGCGTGATGTGCTCCGCACCGTGGCAGGACGCGTACCGCTTCTCATTGAACTTAAGGGCGAAGGGACTGACACCTCTCTCGTCCCTCGCGTGCTCGCAGAGCTTTCACGCTACGAGGGGAAATGGTGCATTGAGTCCTTCAATCCCATTTTGCTCGGTGCCGTCAAACGCATGGACGAGCGCGTGGTGCGCGGTCTGCTCTCTACCGATCTCATACGTGAGCGCCGTCCTGGATCACTTGGTCTGAACGCAGCGCTCTCTGCCCTTCTTCTCACCTTCCTTTGCCGACCTGCCTTCCACGCGTGGGATAGAAAGTATCCGAAACGCCTCGCACTGCATGTAGGCATCCGTTTATTCGGCGCTGCGTCCGTCGTATATACGGTGCGCGACGAGGCAGAGTATAACCGCTATCTTGATGAGGGTGTCGCCCCCATTTTCGAAGGCTTTGTCCCTCGACGTCGCGAGGTCCTCCCCAAATGAATCGCACGGCATTTACACGCATACAATTTGCACTCTCCATGCTGGTGTTCGGCACCATCGCACTGTTCGTTCGCAACATTGCACTCACCAGCGCGCAGATTGCCCTCTCGCGCGCCGTGCTTGCCGCAGCACTGCTCGGTTTCTATCTACTCATAAAACGAACCAATCCTGCCAAAGGCGTGAAAAAAAGCGACCTTGTGTTGCTACTCGCATCGGGTGCGGCAATGGGATTTAACTGGATCTTACTCTTTGAGGCATATCGCTACACCACCGTGTCCCTTGCCACACTTTGCTACTATTTCGCCCCCGTGCTCGTCACGCTACTCTCACCGATTTTATTCCGTGAGCGCATGAACGCACGCGGCGTGCTATGCTTCGTCGCTTCCACAGCAGGATTGGTGCTGATCGTGGGCGTAAGCGGCGTAGGCGGTGGCAATCACGCACTTGGCATCCTTTTCGGACTTGGTGCCGCAACACTCTATGCTACGGTGATGTTGCTCAACAAGACGATCAAAAGCGTGGGAGGGCTTTCCCGCACGTTTTTGCAATTTCTCGCCGCCATCACGGTGCTACTCCCCTACGTACTGATCGTTGACGGCGGCTTTCCGCTGCGCCACTTGGGCGCGACAGGCCTTGTTTGCCTATTCGTGGTGGGACTTGTCCACACGGGTGTCACCTATTGCTTATACTTCTCGGCGCTGTGGCGCTTGCCCGGACAAGAAGTAGCGATCCTTTCCTATATCGACCCGCTTGTTGCCGTTGTTGTATCGGTTGCTTTTCTCGGCGAACCGATCACCATTTGGCAAATTGCAGGCGGTGTACTGATTCTTGGATCTTCCTTGTTCAACGAAGTAAGACTAACACGAGAGAAAACATAAAAAGATCCCTGTTGCACGAATGTGCAACGGGGATCTTTTTTACTTTTATACAAGTGTGGGGACGATCTCGGCAAGCTTTGCGGCAAGCGAAGCGTGACCCTTGCGCGTGAGATGCGTCGCATCCGTTTTGTTGAACTCCGCAATGCCCTCAGCATCTAAGAATGCGCAACACTGATTCTTGCAAATCTCAGCATAGTACTTGGCGACCTCGCGCGATTTTACAACGCAAGAGTAGCCACCCATTGCCACACAATCAAAGTTTTCCAGAAGATGTGGCGGAGCGATGACAAGCACGTTGGGCTCTTTTCCATCCCAAGCGTTGGTCTGCTTGATCTTCTTTACTAGGCGCTCCATGCACGCACCGATAAAGGCTGCGTTTGCGGAGAAGCGCTCCTTGGTATCGTTGGTGCCAAGCATAACGATCACAAGGTCAAGCGGTGCATGCGACTTCATGCAAGGGTAAATGTAGTCAAGACCGGAAAGGCCCTCAGTCGCGGGATCCCGGAATGCCGTAGTGCGACCACCAAGTCCTTCCTCGATCACAAGATATTCGTCGCCAAGCGCCTTTTGAAGCAGGCAAGTCCAGCGCTCATTTTCGGTGAAGCGGCTACCGCCGTCTTCCGTATCCCAAGGCTCGGCACAGTAACCGTGCGTATTAGAGTCACCAAAACAAAGAATATGCTTTTTCATGTCGATCTCCCTTTAGGCAGCGTATTTGGCAACAGCAGCGTCAATCATGGCAACTGCTTCGGCAACGATCACCTCGTCGCCCTCAACCATATTGTACAGCGGCTCACGCACGCCACCGAGGTCAATGTCCTCGCGACGGCGAAGCACCTCTTTGATCATCGCATACAGATTGCCCGTACCGGAACAAAGCTTGTAAATGATGTTGTTGATATCGTATTGCAGGGCGCGCGCGGTGACGACGTCGCCCGCCTCAAAGAGCGCGTTGAGTTTGAGGAACAGCTCGGGCATTGCGGAATACGTACCGCCGATGCCACCATCCGCACCGATCATACGGCCTGCGATAAACTGCTCGTCGGGACCATTGAACACCACGAAGTCGCGTCCGCTCCTCACACCCTCGTCCTTGAACATCTGAACGTCCTGCGTGGGCATGGAGCTGTTTTTGACACCGATCACGTGAGGATTTTTCAGCATCTCGCGAAGCAACGGCACGGTAAGTGCTACGCCGGCCAACTGCGGAATGTTGTAAATGATAAAGTCTGTGTTGGGGGCAGCGGAAGAAATATCGTTCCAATACTTTGCGATTGCATAAGGGGGAAGTTTAAAATAAATGGGGGGGATGGCGGCGATCGCATCCACACCAAGCAACTCGGCGTGTGCTGCAAGCTCCATGCTATCACGAGTGCTGTTGCAAGCAACGTGCGCAATGATGACCAAGCGTCCGCGTGCCGCCTTTACCACGTGCTCGAGCACCAGTTTGCGCTCCGCAACGTTTTGGTAGATGCACTCGCCGGACGATCCGCCAACGTAAACGCCCTTCACGCCCTTCTCGATGAGCCACTCGGTATAGCGCTCCACCGTCTCGGCACAAACGGCACCGTTTTTGTCATAGCAAGCATAAAATGCCGGAAAAATTCCTTCGTACTTTTTCATGTTTTTCTCCTTTATAAATGTTGGCTTCTCACACATGCTTCGATCAGTTCACCAAGCATACAGTCTACCATCGACAGGCAGCGCGGTACGTGGAAGGGCCCCTTGAAGGTCGATCCCTTGCAGGGCGGCTCGGTGGGCTTGCCGTCACGGCGCAGATAACCGTACCACTCACCGTATGCGGGATCTGCAAAATATGTCTTGCAATAATCGAGCGTCTTGAAAAACGCATCCAGATACTGTTCCTTTCCCGTATCGCGGTAAAGCATCAGCGAAGCGATGAGAATCTCGTTGTGCGGCCACCAAAGCTTCATATCGTGTTCGTAGCTCTCGGGGGGATTGCCACATGCGTCAATAAAGTACAAAAGTCCGCCGTACTCCTTGTCCCAGCCCGCTTCAAACGCCCAGTTGAAAATGTTTTCGCACTTTTCGATGATGCTGTCATCGCCCGTTGCACGTGCATATTCAAGCAAAAACCACACACCCTCAATGTCGTGACCGGGATTGATCACGCGCCCCTCAGTAAAGTCAAGGCGTGCTTCGCCGTTCTCGCCTACATTCTCCAGCACAGCCTTCAGCTCAGGATGGTAGTGATACTTGAAAATATCGTCCACGCACGCCTTTGCACGCTCAGCATAGAGTGCCGCACGCTCATCGTCTACGCGTGCCATCACGGATGTGACGTTGAGGTAAATCATCGGGTAACCAAAGGCACGACCGGAACGCGTTTCGGGGATACCCTTAGGGCCAAGGCCCGTGGGGTCCTTTGCACCATGCCACAGATCCCAATAAGTCTCATATGCACGACGTGCACGCTCTAGGCACGCGCGGTCACCCGTAATACCGTAATACTCTGCATTGGCCATGCAGTAGAATGACTCGGAATAGAAATATCTGCGCTGACGCAGCGGCTTGCCGTCGCCTGTCACGGTGAAATACATGCGGTCCTCTGCCTCGCGATTAATGCAGTACTTCTCCATAAAGTCAAGGCAGTTACGACTTGCCTCAAGCCACTCGGGGCGCATGCCGTACGTGTGGCAAAGCCAGGCAAACGTCCAAGCGCATCTACCCTGCATCCACACGCTCTTGTCGGTGGAAAATACGCGACCCGTGCGATCCAGACAAGTATATACGCCGCCGTTTTCTTTATCTATACCATTTTCAAGCCAGAACGCAGCGCAGCGATCAAGCTCCTCTTTGATCCATTGTCTTGCCTCGATCAGTCTTTGCTTCTCCATTGAAACGCTCCTTTCGGGTTTCTTTCTCGATTATATCACGCTTAAAAATTATTTTCAATACGTTCACGAAGTAGTACCACGTGGCAAACTGCCACGCGGTGTGTGATTAGGCGATCACGAGCGTGTCTGCGCCCGCCTTCCCCTTTTTAAGTGCAAATGTTGCCGATCCGTTCTCGCTGCTGACCGTGTAATTGCCGTAGAAGCCGCGGAAATCAATATAGCCGTCGGCATCCGCCTGGAGCGTGAGTGAAGTGTTCCACTCCTCCTCAAAAAGATGCTTCAGCATCAAAGCGCTCTTTTTGGGCGTCATGTCCTTGTGGAAAAGACCGCCGCGGCAACGATTCTCGTCGTAATCATTGTTCACGCCCATGGCATGTCCGTCAGCGGTGTTCCAGTACACCACCGTATCCACCAAGGGATGCGAGAAATAGGCGCTGTACCAAAGTTTCAGCATATCTGCCTGCAACTGCTCGTACTCCTCTCCCTCGCCAAAGGTCGGGATCGTCACCTCGGTAACCTCCAATGGAAGACCGAACTTGCCCAGCACGTCAAGCGAGGTCATCATCTTCTTGACGTCGCCGTGTGCCACAAGGCCGCGCACCTCTTTGTCGTACTCTTCCGCGTTGCGTGCCTTGCAGCCAACAAACAGATGCGACTGAATACCGATCTTATCAAAACGTGCACCCTTTAGCATCGCATTCTCCAACAGCAACGGATACTTGTCGGTCCACAGGCTCTTGCCGATTCTGTGCCAACGAACCGTTTCGTTAAACACCAACGTACTATTAGGGAAATACTTGTTTGCCATCTCAAACGCCCACGGAACCAGTTCGGGGGCACTGGCAAGCGGAGTGGTACGCGCAATCACATCCGGGATGCAAAGCACCTCGTTGATGACCTCGATCTCATACATCTTGTCCGCATAACGCGCCGCGATCTCGGCAAAACGCTTTTCGTATTCCGCCTTGACCTCGTCAAGGGAAAGTTCCTGTAGCCACTTGGGTACATACGCTTCGTATACAAGGCAGTGAAGCTTTGCTTCAATCCCCTTTTCCTCACAATACGCTACGCAAAGGTCGGGCGCGGGACGGCGATAGACCTTTTCGCTGTCCGCGGCGTAGCGCGGCTTTCCACGCGTGGGTTCAAGCGTATTCCAGTAGAACGGCACAGTGCCGAGTTTGAAATACTGATGGAAGGTGTCGCGGTAAGCGACATTAAGCGCATCTTCCTTGAATTCGTCCAACATCAGCATGTTCGCACCGTAGCGGAATTCGTGCGAGGTCTGCTTCACGTCAACGCGCGCACCGGCAAGCGGCTTGCCCGCAGCGTCCGTGAGGCGCACACGGCAATCACCCTTACGATTTTCTTCAATACCCTTTTCAATACGAGAAACAAGCACCTCATCTTCAATATAGGGCTTCATGTACAAATCATAAATTTCTTGGTAGGTCATGGTACGCCTCCTTTTTGTTTGTAACTCCATTTTATATAATTTTCGCTACAAATTCAAGCAAAAAACCGCTATCCGACACTTGATTTTCGCTACTTTTGTGATATACTGAATAAGAAGTGATCCCATGACAAAGCATTTTCAGCTTACTCTGCGCGACGTATTTGTGTATAAGCAGAAGAACGAAAAATTAAACATATCCCCCCGCACCTATACCGCACTCTCTTTCAAACCAACCACTGCGGGACGTTATATATCAGAGGGTGTTTTGATAGAGCAGCCCGCAGGGTCTCTATGCCTCATCCCTGCCGACGTGGCCTTTGCGCGGGAGAACGTAGCCGAAGATATTTACGTATTTCACTTTGACACCACGCCGCTCCTGCCGCGCGAGATCCGCGTGCTTAAGGTGGATGACGTTGCGGCATACCGTGACAAATTTGAAACGGCACTCGCCCTTTGGCAAGAGCAAGCCCCTGGATACTATTATCGCGTTTCCGCCATTCTCTACGAGCTGTTTGCCGAGGTAGCAGCCCCCATGGAGCAAGCAGCAAACAAAAAGGACGATCTTGCGAAAGCGCGTCAGTATATGGAGGAGCATTTCTCAAACGCGTCCCTCTCCATCGAGCAGATGGCGCGACGCGCACACATCAGCCCCGCCTACTTTCGCCGACGCTTTGCCGAACGTTACGGCACGACGCCCAAGCAATACCTCGACAGTTTGCGCATCCAGCACGCAGAAAAGCTTTTGCGAACCAACTATTACAGCACGTGCGAAATTGCCGAGCGCTGCGGCTTTAGTGACGCTGGCTACTTTTGCACCGCCTTCCGCCGCCACACGGGCAAAAGCGTGACCGCATACAGACATATCGCAACAGAGTAAAAAAAAAAAACACCCTTGGCAACCACCAAGGGTGTTTTGCGTTCGTCAAAGCTCGTTGACCACGTCGTCCATGTTGTAAAATCCTGCGCTCTTTCCAACGAGGAAGCGTGCGGCGCGGAGCGCGCCCGTCGCGAAAACCTCGCGAGAAGCGGCAGAGTGCGAGAGGGTCACGATCTCATCCTTGCCGCAGAACATGACCTCATGCTCGCCAACAATCGTGCCACCGCGCACCGCGTGCAGACCGATCTCGCCACGTGCTCTTGCGCGACGCTCTGCATGGCGGTCATATACGTAAGGGTGATCCCCCTCCTCGGCAAGTGCATCCGCGATCATGAGCGCGGTGCCCGAAGGAGCATCCAGTTTCTTATTGTGATGCTTCTCAATGATCTCGATATCGAAATCCTCGCCAAGCGTTGCCGCAGCGCGGCGGCAAAGGGAGATAAGTAAATTGATGCCAAGCGACATATTGCGGGAGAAAAATACGGGAATCTTGGTTGCCGCCTCACGCATCATAGCCGTTTCTTCCTCGGTATGACCCGTGGTTGCCACAACAAGAGGCGTGCCCGTTTTTACCGCATAGTCCAGCAGTGCGGGAAGTGCACTGTGATGCGAAAAGTCGATCATCACGTCAGCGTGACCTGCAAACTCGGCGGGATTGTGATAAACAGGATAAGGGCTTGCAGACGCAGGGTTAATGTCAACCCCCGCTACAATGCGATCACCCGCAATTTCAGCCGCCGCCGCAACGGCAGCGCCCATGCGTCCACCACAACCACAAAGAATAATGTTCAGCATTTTAACTTCCTCTCCGTTGGTTAAATCAAACCATAGGTGCGCAAAACACCCTTCAATTTCTCATGGTTTGCCTCCTCCATCTCGCAAAGAGGCAGACGGATCTCAGGGCCACAAAGTCCCATCAACACACTGGCCGCCTTCACAGGCACGGGGTTAACTTCACAGAACAGCGCGTTGATCAGCTTGAGGTACTTGAGTTGCATTTCGGCACCCGTCTTGAAGTCGCCCGCAAGGCAAGCGGCGCACAGATCATGTGCCTCTCGAGGCTGAATGCCCGACCAAACGGAGATCACACCCTTGCCGCCAAGCGACATGATGGGTACGATCTGATCATCGTTACCGGAATATACGTCCAACGCGTCTCCGCACTCACTGATCAGCTCTGCGATCGCGGAAAGGTTACCCGATGCTTCCTTGACGGCAACAATGCGCTCGTGCTTAGCAAGCTCGCGATATACGGGAAGCGTGATGTTCACACCCGTACGGGAGGGTACATTGTACAGAATAATGGGCTTATCGGTTGCCTCGGCGGTTGCAAGGAAGTTCTGAATAAGTCCCTTGGGGGTTGCTTTGTTGTAGTAAGGAGTCACAAGCAGGAGTGCATCGCAACCAACCTCGCACGCGTACTGAGAAAGTTCAATGCCATACGCCGTATCGTTGGAGCCAGTACCGGCAATAACCGGCACGCGACCTGCAACCTTCTCCACTGCGTAACGAATCAACTCGCAGTGCTCCTCATGCGTCAGTGTTGCCGCCTCACCCGTAGTACCTGCTACCACGATGCCGTCAATACCACCCGCAATTTGACCATCGATCATTTTGCCAAACGTTTCGTAATCCACACCACCATTACGGAAGGGTGTCACGATAGCGGTTGCAGCACCTGTGAAAATCGTCTTCTTCTGCTTACTCATAATACTGTTCTCCTTCAGAACCAAAATTGCCCGCACCGAAAAACATGAGAGAAAATAAAAAAACTGGTTGAAAACCAGCTGTTGTTGTACTATAATAGTAGCAGGGCAAATTCCCGCCTGGCAACATACAGATAGCTCTCCATCAAAACTGACGACAGTCCCACAGCTCTGAACCGTGTGAACCAGCAAAACGCCCACCGTAGACCTTTCACTTCGGCACGTCACGCTCCCACACGGGCTCAAGCGGGTACGGCACCCTTGCCCTATGCGAGGTCACAACATGCACCTCTATCAATATATTATGTTTTTCCGACGAACTTCGTCATCCCTACTATATCACACTATACGGCGAATGTCAACCGTTTTTGAAAAAAACGCCGAAAAGGAGTATTATGGCAACGATCCGCAACACCCTCAGCCCCACCGACCTTAAAACTGCTGATTTTTACTATGACCTGCCCGAACAACGTATTGCACAGCACCCCATGGAGCAGCGTGACGCGTCGCGCCTGATGGTACTTGACCGCGAAAACAACACCATGGAGCACAAGCATTTTTACAATATTGTGGACTACCTGCGCGAAGGAGATGTACTCGTCATCAACGATTCCAAGGTGATTCCTGCCCGTCTATACGGCAACGCCGAGGATAGACCCGACGCCAAGATCGAACTTTTGCTCCTTCGTCAGCGCGATCTTGACACGTGGGAATGTCTTGTAAAACCCGGCAAGCGTGCACGACTTGGCGCACGCATGGTGTTCGGCGACGGATTACTTATGGGCGAGGTCACCGATATTGTAGAGGAAGGCAACCGCCTCATTCATTTCGATTACAACCGAGAGGGCGGTGCAAACATTTACGATATTCTGCACCGCATCGGCATGATGCCCCTCCCCCCTTACATTACGGAACGCCTCGAAGATAACAGCCGCTACCAAACGGTATACGCACGCGAGGAAGGCTCTGCCGCCGCGCCTACCGCAGGATTGCACTTCACGCCCGAACTGCTCGAAAAAGCGAGAGAAAAAGGCGTCGCAATCGCCCCCGTTATGCTCCATGTGGGACTTGGCACCTTCCGCCCCGTAAAGGCAGAGCGCGTGGATGAGCACGTCATGCACACCGAATTTATCTCGGTATCGCGCGAAAGCGCTGATCTTATCAACGCACGTCGTGCAGCAGGCGGTCGCATCATCGCCGTGGGCACCACCTCATGCCGCACACTGGAGAGCGTCGCGGATGAAAACGGCATAATTCACCCCGTTAGCGGGGATACGGGCATTTTTATCTACCCAGGCTATCGCTTCCGCGCGGTAGACGCTCTTATCACTAATTTCCATCTGCCCGAGAGCACGCTCCTCATGCTGGTGTCCGCGTTCTACAACCGCGACGCCGTATTGGACGCCTATCGCACCGCCGTGGAAAAGGAGTACCGCTTCTTCTCGTTCGGCGACGCGATGCTTTTGGTATAACACGCGAATAACCATACCCGTCAACGGGTATATTAACAACAAATTAGAGAAAGGAGTGCGCCATGAACTTAGAGATTTTCACTGCCATCGGTTACGGTGCGATTGCCATACTCATCGCAGTACTTGCCGCGTATCTTGCCATTAAGCTGCTTGGCAAAATTGCAAAGTACGTAATCATCGGTGTGGTGATTGCTTTTGTTTTGTGGTTTCTTTTCTCCGACCATAGCATCGTGCAAATGATGAGCGGACTTGGCGACAAGATTCCCTCATTTGCCGAACTGTTCGGAAAGGGGGCATAACGGTGTTAGAAAAACCAAAAATTTTAGCCATTGTTGGCCCTACGGCAAGCGGCAAGACCGCCCTTTCCATTGCCCTTGCACACGCCCTGGACGGCGAGATCGTTTCCGCTGACTCTATGCAGGTTTATCGCGGCATGGACATCGGCACGGCGAAGCCGAGCATAGCGGAACGTGATGGGGTGCCCCATCATCTTATCGACATAGCCGATCCCGACCAGGCTTTCTCGGTCGCGGATTACGTCACACTGGCAGAGCGCGCCGTGCAAGATATCCTCTCGCGCGGCAAACTGCCCATTTTTTGCGGCGGAACGGGACTGTACCTTGATGCGTTTTTGCGCGGCGGGCTCGCACAAACACCCGGTGCGAACGCGCAGTTGCGCGAAGAGCTTTACGCAATCGCCCAAAGCGAGGGCGAAGACGCCCTACACGCAATGCTCGCCGAAATTGACCCCCAAAGCGCCGCCGCCACACATAAAAGCAACGTACGCCGCGTCATACGCGCCCTTGAGATATACCGCCTGACGGGTATCACCAAGACGGAGTGGGACAAACGATCTCGTGAGCTTCCTACACGCTACAACGCAGCGGTCATCTGCCTTTCTTTCACGGATCGTTCCCTTCTCTATGAGCGCATTGAACGTCGCGTAGACGCCATGCTCGCACAGGGGCTACCAAATGAAGCCAAGCAACTTGCAAGCGCAGGGGTGTTTGAGCGCTCCCCCACGGCGGCCGCCGCAATCGGCTACAAGGAGCTACTTCCCTATTTGGCGGGCGACGCAACACTCGCAGATGCCGTTTGCAATCTCAAAACCGCCACCAGACGCTATGCTAAGCGCCAACTTACTTGGTTTCTTGCCAAGGACTACGTGCGTGTTCTGTGCGTGGACGAGAGCGGAAACCTTCGAAAAAGTGAAGAAATTGTAAATAATGCGATAGATTTTGCACGCAACGCGTGGAGTATGCTATAATATTGTATATTATTTTTTCGCGCGCACGCGTGTAGGAAGGAGGATGCAGTATGTTTGACGAATTTGGCACCCCGGAAGAACCGAATATAGACCCGGCTGACGCCATTGAGGCAGAAACATCCCCTGTTGAAACGGAGACTACTGTTGCCGAAGCACGCACTTCTCTTGGTCACGCGGAAACCACGACGGAACAAGCCGACGCAGATCAAGATATCTGGTCCTCTCACACCGCAAGCGCAACAACTTCCGCCGAGGATGCACAAGGCGAGTACCCCGAGCCACCCCCGCAAAAATCCCAACATGCATCGACGAAAAAGCAGCTACGTCGCCGCGAGATTTTCGGCCAAATCGTTTGTATTCTCCTCGTTCTTTCTTTGCTCGGCGCAATGGTTGCCACCGAACTTTCCCGTTCTCAGCAATCCGTTACACGCCGCACCGCCGTCATCGCCACCTACACACGTGACGACGAGGGTACGGGTTATCTTGTGCGTGACGAAAACGTAATCACCACGATGAACGCAGGCACAATGTCCTTTGCTGTGACAGATGGCGCCCTTGTGAACTCCGATACGTTGATCGCACACGTGTACGGCAACGATACGGGCACGGACGAGCGTGCAACAGCAGCTGAGCTCTACAGACAGATCGCCTTGCGCGAAGCCGCACTTGCTGAGTCCGAAACGGAATGGACATTTGACTACGTGCTTTCCTACACCGATCTCATGTCCTCCCTCGCGGGTGGCGACCTACGCACCGCACAGCAAGCAGTCGGCACGGTAGGCAACACGCTTGTGCGCCGCGACACCTCTCGCAGTGAAGAAATCACCGCAACGTTGCGCGATGAAATCGACGCGCTGTACGCCGAAATTGAAGCATTGATCCTCCACGAGGACAAGCCCGAGACGGTAACGGCGGGAATGAGCGGTGTATTCTACCGGAACACCGACGGATATGAACGCACCTTTGACCTGGCGTCCATGGACTATGTCACCCCCTCCGATTTCAAGGATTTTGTCAATTCTGCCCCCACCACCGTTGCCGACACCGTGGGACGCGTGATTGGAACGAGCACTTACTATTTGGTGTTTCCCATTGCTGAGGGCAGTGCCGCCGCATATTCCACGAACAACACCTATATGGTGCGCTTTTCCGAGTGTGGACTTCGCATCCCGCTCACGTTAGAGAGAATCGCAACCGACGCAAGCGGCGAAGCGCTCCTTATCCTGCGTGGCACCGATTTGCCCGAAGCACTCATCTGTGACCGCAGACAAAACGTTTCTATTGAACGCGAAAGCATCCAAGGTCTTCGCATCCCCTTATCCGCGCTTTCGGACAAGGATACCGTCTTCGTGGAAACGGATGGTGTGGCAAAAGAGATCAAGGTTACACCCATCGTGCGCGAAAACGGCTGTTGTCTTGTGGCGCTGTCGAGCGCGGAAGGTGCACTCAAAGAGGGCGATCGTGTGCTACTCGGCGCACGTCGCATCCATGACGGAAAGGTCGTGAGTTGATGGCAACCTACATTGAAAACAACCTCGCGGTAGTACGCGCACAGATTGCCGACGCCGAGCGAGAGGCGGCACGCGAAGGCAAGACGGTTATGCTTGCTGCCGTAAAATATGCAACTGACGGAGAGATTGAAGCCATGCTCGATGCGGGTGTCACTGATGTAGGCGAAAACCGCGTACAACAGCTGATCGCCAATCTTCCGCTTTACGAAAGCCGCGCATGCCGTGTACATTTCATCGGCTCTCTGCAAACCAACAAGGTCAAATACATTGTCGATCGCGTGGATGTGATCCATTCGTTGGACAGTGAGCGCCTGGCATTGGAAATTGAGAAACGCGCCGCCGCCAAAGGACGTGTGATCGACGTGCTTGTTGAGATCAATAGCGGTCGCGAGGAAAGCAAAAGCGGCGTACTCCCCGAGGAAGCACTCGCACTATGCCGCACTGCGCTCACTCTCCCTCATTTGCGACTGGCAGGCTTCATGACCATGGGACCCGTGTGCGAGAGCGAGGAGGAGTACCGCACGTACTTCAAAGAAACCGTCGCGCTCGGCAACGCCTTGTGGCAATCCCTTGGTCTTGCCGGCGAGCCCGCCTTCTCTATGGGCATGTCCCAAAGTTTTTCCGCCGCTATCAAGGAAGGCGCCACTTGGGTGCGCGTGGGCAGATGCCTGTTTGCAGGGCGCCCTGAGCAGACTAACGATTGAAAACAAAAAAATAAACATACAGCCAAAACGAAAGGAAGGTTCATTCAAATGAGCATTTTCAGTTCCAAAAAAGCAAAAGAATTCGACTACGACGACAACTATGACAGAGATTTCTATCGTGCTGACAGCGACGAGGGCGCAGTCGGCGACGTCGTAGAGGAAGCCGCTCCCGTAGCAGCGCCTCAGAAGTCGGCACCCGCAGGTGCAGGTGCGCTGAAGGTCGTAAAGCCCCATGCGCCCGAGGACGGTCTGGTAATTGCAGACTACCTCATCAACGGCTTCACCGTCGTGATGAACATAGAGGCACTTGACCGCGCAGTTGTGATTCGTCTGGTGGATTTCCTGCAAGGTGCACTGCACGTGCTGGATGGCGAACTTCGCCGCGTAACCAAGACAACCTTTGTCCTCACTCCCAACAAAGGCATTCTAACCGAAGAGGAGCTCGCGAGCGAGGAGGCGTAATCCCTACTCGATGAGTACACCACAAGAGCACGCCTTGCTTCTCGCGCACGTCGGGGATCTTTTCGCACGCGCCGCGAGCGGTGAGGTAACTTACACCGCCTTTCTCACACCGCAAGAGCAACGCATTATCACGCGCGCTTTCGGCGCGCGAGAAAAAATGCGCTTTGACGGTGGCTATTCGTGCGCCGAACGGCAACGTCTTTTCTGCTTACCGCCTTGGTTCGAGGGCGCAAGCGAAACGGATGCGAATGCTTGGCTTGCCGACGTGCGCGATGAATGTCTCGTGGCGCTTCGTATACAAGGAAGCGGCTTTCGCGAGCTTATGCACAAGGATTATCTGGGTGCCATCCTAAATCTTGGCATTGAGCGCGCCCACATCGGAGATCTGTGCGTAATCGACGCGCGTAGCGCGGTGCTTTTTTGCGATCGCGTGCTTGTCAATTTTCTCGCACAAAATCTCCACCGCGTGGCAAACGACGCGGTGACCCTTGACACTTGGACTCTCCCCGCCGACTTTGACGGAGATAGACGTTTCGCGCCTATCACAGACACAGTGGCATCTCCCCGCGCGGATAGCGTGGTGGCGGCACTTGCCAATCTTTCACGCGAGCGCGCTTGCGCACTGTTGCGTGCCGGGGCGGTGGAAATTGACTATGAACCCATATGTGACAAAGACACCCCCGTCACCGAAGGTGCCGTCATTGTGATCCGCGGCAAGGGAAAGTTCATTATTCGTTCCCTATCAGAGCAAACTCGAAAGGGACGCTTCCGCCTACAAGCGGACAAATACCTATGAAATCAATATCATCGTTTATAAATTCAGGAGTAAACTAACAATGGCAAAAGATTATAGTTCGTCACTCAACCTGCCCAGTACGACGTTTGCCATGCGCGCAGAGCTTCCCAAAAGAGAGCCTCAGATGCTCGCTTATTGGGAGGAAATGGAACTCTACGAACGCATGGTCGCTGTGAACGAGGGGAAACCCACCTTCATCCTGCATGACGGCCCTCCCTTCTCTAACAACAACATCCACATGGGCACCGCGCTCAACAAAATCCTCAAGGATTTCATCAACAAATCCCGTTCTATGATGGGCTTTTGCGTGCCCTACGTACCCGGTTGGGATAACCACGGCATGCCGATCGAGAGCGCCATCATTAAGAAGAATAAAATTGATCGCAAGAAAATGTCCATCCCCGAGTTCCGCACGGCGTGCCACGCCTTTGCACAGAACTTCGTAGAGGTACAGATGGGGCAGTTCAAGCGTCTTGGCGTGTCCGGTGACTGGAAGAACCCCTACCTCACCATGTCCCCCGATTTCGAAGCGCGTGAGGTGCGTGTGTTCGGTGAAATGTACCGCAAAGGCTACATCTACAAGGGCCTCAAGCCCGTTTACTGGTGCGCAAAGGACGAAACGGCTCTCGCAGAAGCAGAGATCGAGTATGCAACCGATCCCTGCACCTCTATCTACGTCAAGTTCCGCGTGACCAACGATCAGGGCAAGCTTTCCAGTGTGTGCGACCTTGCAAACACCTACGTCATTATCTGGACGACTACGACCTGGACACTTCCCGGCAACCTTGCGATTGCCCTGAACCCCGTAGAAACCTACGTGATCGTACGCGCAGGCAATGAGAACTACGTTGTGGCGGAGGCACTGTGCGAGAAGACCATGCAGGCAGGCGGCATCAACGAGTACGAGATCCTCGCCCACATGAAGGGTCAGGATTTCGAGTATATGGAAACGGCTCACCCCTTCATCGACCGCAAGTCCGTCATGGTTTGCGCCGACTATGTCACGATGGAAAGCGGCACGGGCTGTGTTCACACGGCACCCGGCTTCGGCGCAGACGACTATCTCACCTGCCGTCGTTATAACATTGACATCATCGTGCCCGTAGACGATCGCGGCTATCAAACCGCAGACGCGGGCAAGTTCGCCGGCATGCGCTACGATGAATCCAACGTGGCAATTCTTGACGATCTGCGTGCGACCGGCGCGCTGTTCGCATCCGAGGAGATCATGCACGAGTATCCTCACTGCTGGCGCTGCAAGGCTCCCATCATCTATCGCGCAACTCCGCAGTGGTTCTGCTCTGTCGATGCCTTCAAGGACGAGGCAGCAGCCGCTTGCGAGAAGGTGCAGTGGCTCCCCGAGTGGGGTGGAGAGCGCATCAAGTCCATGGTGCGTGAGCGCGCCGACTGGTGCATCTCTCGTCAGCGCCACTGGGGTCTTCCCATCCCCGTATTCTACTGCGAGGATTGCGGCAAGCCCGTTTGCACTGACGAAACGATCGACGCCGTTGCCAATCTCTTTGGCGCGAAGGGTTCCAATGCATGGTATGAGGACGACGCAGCGGACATTCTGCCCGCAGGCTTCGCCTGCCCTCACTGCGGTGGCAAGCACTTCACCAAGGAAACCGACACGCTTGACGGTTGGTTCGACTCGGGCTCCAGCCACTTCTACGTGCTGGAACAGCGCGACGGTCACCACTTCCCTGCGGACGTTTACCTGGAGGGCGCCGACCAGTATCGCGGTTGGTTCCAGTCCTCTCTGCTGACCGCTGTTGGCGCAAAGGGCGAAGGCGCTCCTTTCCGCACGGTGCTGACCCACGGTTGGGTTGTAGACGGCGAGGGCAAGGCAATGCACAAGTCGCTTGGTAACTCCGTTGCACCCGAAGAAATGATCGTGAAATATGGTGCAGATTTGGTTCGTCTGTGGGTTGCTTCCAGCGACTACCATGTGGACATCCGCACCTCCGACGCCATCTTCAAACAGCTCTCCGATGCATACCGCAAGATCCGTAACACGGCACGCTTCCTGCTTGCCGACCTGTACGATTTCAACCCCGACACCGACAGCGTTCCCATGGACGAGCTGTACGATATTGACAAGTGGATCGTTGCAGGCATGAATGATCTGGTTGCTACCGCGCGTCGCGCGTATGAGGACTACGAGTTCCACACGCTTTACCACGCACTCTGCAACTTCTGCACGGTAGACCTTTCCAAACTGTATATTGATATCACCAAGGATCGCGTTTATGCCGAAGCAGCAGACTCCCGCGCCCGTCGTAGCGCGCAGACCGCCATGTATCACATCGTAAGCGCTATGACGCGCATCATGGCACCCCTGCTTGCCTTCACCTCCGAAGAGATCTGGCAGGCAATGCCCCACTGCGCCGCCGACAAGACGGAGAGCGTGTTCCTCAACGAGATGCCTGCATACGATGCAGCACTCTCCTTCCCCGAAGTCACCGCTCGCTACAACGCCCTGTTCGAACTGCGTGAGAGCGTGATGAAGGCACTTGAGCTTGCTCGCGCGGAGAAGCGCGTCGGCAAGTCGCTTGATGCCAAGGTTACCGTATACACCGAGAACGATGACGCATACGCACTCCTTGCTTCGTTTGAGGCAGAGCTGCCCACGCTGTTCATCGTATCGCAGGTATCCCTTGTAAAGGGTGCCGCTCCCGCCGAGGCAGTGACCGAGGAGGACGCTGTGATCAGCGTTGCCGTTGAATCCGCACTTGGCGAAAAGTGCGACCGTTGCTGGAACTACGCCGTTGACGCGTTCCATGACGGTGAGGACGGTTGCCTCTGCCCCCGTTGCCGCGCCGTACTTGGCCTGTAACACATAAAACGATGCCGCAAGTGCCGTGTGGCACTTGCGGCTTTTTCAAAAGGAGACGTTATGTGGGTTATTCCCTATCTTGCCGCCATTGTTGGCATCATTGTGCTTGACCAGATTTCCAAAATACTGGTGTGTGCATACTTGTACGGCCAGCAAGTGGCAATCATTCCCGGCATCCTCCGCTTTTCCTATGTAGAGAACACGGGCATGGCGTTCGGCATGCTCTCCGATCACCGCTGGATCTTCATGGTGCTGTCGGTCATCGGCATCAGTGCTGTCGCCGTTTATCTCTACTTCTATCAAAAAACCACGCTTGGCCGTATTGCCCTCTCGCTGATTATCGGCGGCGGCATCGGCAACATGATCGACCGCATCTTCCGCGGCTTCGTGGTGGATTTCATTGACTTTTGCGCATTTCCCTCCCTTTGGGTTTGGGTGTTTAATATTGCAGACGCCGCGGTTTGCGTCGGCGCCGCACTCTTCATCTTCGACCTTGCACGCGATCTTGTCAAAGAGATCCGCGCCGCGAAAGAAAAAAAGATGGCAATGAAAAGTGAGGACACGGACGATGGCACAAATAAGTGAGTTCATCGTGATGTGCGAGCACGCCGGCACGCGTCTTGACACCTATTTGGCAAGCGCGCTTGGCGTATCACGCTCCGCTGTGGAGCGTTTGCTCGAGGAAGGAAACGTGACGCTTACGGGTGGCAGCGCCGCCAAAAACTACCGCTTGCGCGGTGGTGAGCAGATCTCAGTCACACTCCCCGACCCCGTGCCCGCCGAAGCACTGCCCGAGGATATTCCCTTGGATGTGGTGTACGAGGATGCGGATATTATCGTGATTAACAAACCAAGCGGCATGGTGGTGTACCCCGCCGCCGGAAACGAAAGCGGCACCCTCGTCAATGCCCTGCTCCACCATTGCCGCGGCTCGCTTTCGGGCGTGGGTGGTGTGGAGCGCCCCGGTATTGTCCATCGCATCGACAAGGATACGTCAGGGCTCTTGGTAGTTGCCAAGCACGATGCGGCACACAACGCCCTCGCCGAGCAACTCAAAACACATACGGTCAGTCGCATCTACTATGCCATTGCCGTCGGTAATTTGCGCGAGGATCGCGGCACGGTGCACGCCCCCATCGGGCGCCACCCTACCGATCGCAAGCGCATGGCGATCACGCGTCGAGAGGGTGAAGGTAAGGACGCAATCACACACTACGAGGTGTTGGAACGCTACGGTTCCTTTACCTATCTTAGCTGCAAGCTCGAAACAGGGCGCACGCACCAGATCCGTGTGCATATGGCTTCCCTCGGTCACCCCTTGCTCGGTGATCCCGTCTACGGTGGCAATGGCACGAGATTTGAAGCGCAGCACCGCAAGCTTTTGCACGGACAATGTCTGCACGCAGGCGAGCTCGCGCTCCTACATCCGCGCACAGGTGAGGAGATGCACTTCTCCGCCCCGCTCCCCTCGGATTTTTCCACACTACTTGAAATTCTGCGAAGAGAGGCAAACACATAATGGCAGATTTTTCCCGTTATTTGATTGCAAGCGACATTGACGGCACGTATATTGCACCCGACGGCTCGCTTGTGCAACGCAATTTGGATGCCATCGCGCGCTTTCGCGCCGGAGGTGGACTTTTCACCATTTCTTCGGGACGCATCGCATGCACCATTCATCCGAATATTCCGTTGATCCCTGAGACGCTGAACGCCCCCGCGGTGCTTTCTAACGGCGCATTGCTCTACGATTTTGGAACGGGTGAGTGCTTTGACGAAACTTTCCTTGCTGAGAACGATTGCCGCGAAATTGCTTCGTTTTTTGAGGAACATTGCAAAAACGCGATTCTGCAACTCTCTGCCAGGGAGGGTATGTTTTTTAACGGCGAAACCGAGCGTATCCGCCACTACGTAGCGCCCTCTGCCCCCGGCACAGTCTTTTTCTCCCCTACCAAGGACTGGCCGTTATCGCACGTGTATAAGTTCGTTCTGCGCGAAACGCCGGAACGGCTTGCCGAACTGCGCCCCCTGTTTTATGCACGCTTTGGCGACCGCTTTGTGGTTACCACATCAAGCCCACGCATGTTGGAGGTGCAGCACAAGGACTGCAACAAAGCGTTCGGCGTTGCAAAGCTTCGCCGCGCCATGAAGGATGCAGGTGAGCGTATCGTGATCGCCTGCGGCGATTTTGAAAACGACATCGAGATGCTGCAAGCAGCAGACATCTCCGTTTGCCCCGCAAACGCCTGCAACAAGGTGAAGGCAATCGCCGATTACCAGCTCTGCTCCTGCGGAGAGGGGCTAATCGCGGACATCGTGGAAGGCATTGAGAACGGCACGCTTGTGCCGAAGGCACGCGCATGAGTTACCGCGTAGCACTTTTCGACCTGGACGGCACCGTACTGGATACGCTTGATGACCTCGCCGCGGCGGTGAACTACGCCATGGAGAGCGAGGGTTTCCCCACGCACACAAGAGAGCGCGTATGCGCTTACGTGGGCAACGGCATCGGCAAGCTCATTGCGCGCGCCGTACCACAGGGTACAGATGAAGAAACCGTGGCACGCACGCTTGCCACCTTCCGCACCTACTACGCCACCCACTGCGCGGTATACACCAAACCGTATGAAGGCGTGCTTGATATGCTCCGCACGCTTCGCGCGGCAGGCGTAAAAACGGCGCTGGTTTCCAATAAAGCGGACTTTGCTGTGCAAGCACTGGCGAAAGACTACTTTGAGGGGCTGTTCGACGTAGCGCTCGGTGAGCGCGCCGAGATCCCTCGCAAGCCCGCCCCCGACATGGTGTATCACGTGCTCCAAACGCTCGGGGCAACACCTGATGAAGCAGTGTTTATCGGTGACTCGGATGTGGACGTGCTGACCGCCAAAAACGCAGGCACGGACGGCATCTTCGTCACCTGGGGCTTTCGCGATGCAGACTGCCTTCGCGCGGCAGGCGCCACGCGTTTGGTGGATGGCGCCGAAGCACTCGCCCCTCTCATTTTGGCATAAAAAAAGGACGAGCAACGCTCATCCTTTTTTATAATGGCTTACGCCTGAAGTACGTAGAATACAACCACCAATGCCAGGAAACCAATCGCAACAACCGGGGTGAGAATAGCGAGCACTCTGTCGCGGGACTTGCCCTTGTTCTGACCGTAGTAGGTGCCAGAGCTGCCGCCGCCGATTGTGCCGGACAAACGCTTGTCCTTGCCGGTCTGCATCAGAACAACGATAAGCAAAGTCGGATCGTAGCCATGTCGTTCTGTGAGCCAAGGAGTTGAG
>JAZNAM010000077.1:0-20033 GCA_045586515.1 Eubacteriales bacterium | reverse complement strand
TGGCGGAGAGAGAGAGATTCGAACTCTCGGTAGGGTATTAGCCTACACACGATTTCCAGTCGTGCGCCTTAGACCAACTCAGCCATCTCTCCATGCGACCTTATTATGATACCAAAAAAGCCGTCCTTTGTCAAGGGGTTTTCTCGATTTTTTTGGTAGTTTTTGCAGAACAACGGGGTCGGCTTACCGACCCCGTTATGTTGCTCGTCCTTGACTTATGCCTCGACAGCGTAAACGCTGACCTGCTTCTTGTCCTTGGACTTCTGCTCAAACTTAACCTTACCCTCGATCAGAGCGAACAGGGTGTCATCCTTGCCGATGCCAACATTGTTGCCGGGGTGGATGGAAGTGCCTCTCTGACGAACGATAATGCTGCCGGCGCTAACGGTCTGACCGTCGGCTGCCTTCACACCAAGACGCTTGGACTCGCTATCGCGACCGTTCTTGGTAGAACCAACGCCCTTCTTGTGGGCGAAGAACTGCAAGCTAATTCTTAACATCGTTGTATCCTCCTTAAATTATTGGTTGCCCCATAGGGCGATTTCGGGTCACTCGTAATCCTTGTCCACGACTTTCACGGTAAAACCCGTGTCCTTAGTGAACTCATACATGTCATCGTGTAGGATCATATCCTCAAGCATCATGTAATAGGTAAGAAACAGACCCGATACTGCGAAGCGCACGCGCTCATCTGCTTCAAAAGCAGGCAGCGCGGAGGGGGAACGGACGGTGATCACCGTATCATCCTCATTAATGTCGTAATGGACCTTACCGTGGTAAACATCCTCGACTGCGTCGATGATGTACATGGTAATCGAGGAAAGCATCGCGCAGAAGGGATCCTCTCCCCAATCGCCGTAGCCGACATGGCCTCTCTCCTCAAAGCCGTAGAACATACCCTCGCTTCTAAAAAACGTGATGGTCGTCATCCTAAATTAGCCCTCGATCGTTACGATCTGAAGCTTGGTGTAGGGCTGTCTGTGACCGATCTTCTTCTTCTCGTTCTTCTTTGCCTTGTACTTGATCACGTAGATTTTCTTGGCCTTTGCCTGACGAAGTACGGTTGCAGTAACCTTAGCACCGTCTACGTTGGGCGTGCCGATCTTCAGAGCGCCGTCCTTGGACAGTGCCTTGACGCTGTCGAACTCAACAGTAGCGCCGACCTCGGCATCGAGTTTCTCGACGAAGATAACTTCGCCTTCGTTGACCTTGTACTGCTTTCCGCCGGTTTCAATAATAGCAAACACGAAAAGCACCTCTCTTTCTTCATAGACTCGCTGACTCACAGGCGATGACGCACGACGTATCGACGGCATACTTAAAAAGCCCTTTTCAAGCGGCAAATAATTATAGCACGGAAACAAGCCCCCTGTCAAGCCCTTTTTTGATTTTTTTGATTTTTTTCTTATATTATATATTCGTTCTATATAATCGCGCAAAAAACGTAAAAAGGCGCGCCCTTTTTGGTGCCGGAATGCGTTCAACCTCGCGTGGCGAGGTATGAAGCTCGCTTGGTGGCTAAACGCCACCATTCCCAAAGAAAACCGCTTCGCTTCTACGCCGCTCCTTGCAACCTTTTATCCCTTCGTTCTGCTTGCGGCGTCCCCCCCACTCTCTAAGCACCAAAAAAGGGCACGCCCGAAGGCGCGCCCTTTTTTGGTGCCGGAAGCGGGGGTCGAACCCGCACGGTATCGCTACCACTGGATTTTGAGTCCAGCACGTCTGCCAATTCCATCATTCCGGCGAACGCGTCTATTATAGCATACCTTGTGTGAGAAAATCAAGTGTTTTTTTTGCATTTTATAAAAAAAGTCAAACAAGCACGCTCAAAGTGCCCTTTGCATAGACTATACAAAGTGAAAGGAGGGTTACTATGAACGAAAATAATATTGTGCGTAACGGCATGGGCTACGTCATCGTACAGGTCACCACCGCCAACACGGCAATCCCATTAGAGGGGGCACGCGTACGCATTTCACGCGCGGACGAGGGAAATTTTGAGGTTCTTTATGATCTTTTGTCCGGTCCGGACGGACGAACGGAGCGTATTGCTCTCCCCGCGCCTGCCCGCACCATGTCGCTCTCACCCGACAATGGCAAACCCTATGCCGCCTACGGCATTGAGGTGTCGCGAGAAGGATATGAAGGCGCAGTTTATAACGCCGTCCCTGTTTTTGACGGGATCACCGCTATTCAACAAGCCAACCTCATCCCTTTACCCGAAGCAGGCTACACCGACGATTTTACGCTAAACGCCCCGCAGCTGTTTGACGCAGAGATCGATTTTGGCTTATAGGAGGATGTATGCCGACAAGCGAACCCATCATTCCCGATACCATTACGGTACATTTGGGCAGACCAGAACAAAACGCTCGCAACGTCACACTTCCGTTTTTAGACTATGTTGCCAACGTTGCTTCCAGTGAGATCTACCCCACCTGGCCCGGGAGCGCCATCCGCGCAAACATGTATGCGCAGATCTCTTTTGTGCTCAATCGCGTATACACGGAGTACTATCGCTCACGCGGCTATGATTTTGATATCACATCGTCTACGTCGATTGACCAATCCTTCGTGGAGGGGCGGGACGTATTTGACAACATCCGCAATATTGCCGCCGAAATTTTTGACAGCTATGTCGTGCGCGAGGGAAATGTAGAACCATTGTTCACTGCATACTGTGACGGCGTGCGCGTGAGTTGTGACGGGCTTTCCCAATGGGGGACGGTCGATCTTGCCGAACAAGGACTTACCCCATTTGAAATTTTACAATATTATTACGGTGATGACATACAGATCGTGAGCGATGTGCCCGTCGGCAATCTGGAGGAAACTGCACCCACCGTTCCCCTTCGCCTTGGTAGTGTAAACGACAATGTGCGTGTGGCGCAGATCCGTCTCAACCGCATCTCAAAAAATTATCCATCCATCCCTAAAATCGAACTAATAGACGGCGTGTTTGGCACAGACACCGAAGCGGCTGTACGCCGTTTCCAGGAAATCTTCGGGCTCACAGTTGACGGCGTGATCGGATCCGGTACGTGGTACTATATCCGCCGTATCTATAACGCAGTCAAGCGTCTGAACGCCATTGACTCCGAGGGGGTGGCGCTTGAAGAGGTCACTGCACAGTATCCCGGTGTGCTACGGGAAGGTGATTCGGGAATCGGCGTTGCCAATCTTCAATTCTTCCTCAATTATCTCTCTGCCTTTTATGAAACCATACCGCCTCTTGGGGTAGACGGCGTGTTCGGCGCAGGCACACGCGCAGCGGTCATTGACGCCCAAAACACTTTCGGGCTGCCCGCAGACGGTATTGTGGGCGAGCTTACCTGGCGCGCCATCTATGATGCATATTTGGGCATCGTTGGCACCATCCCGCTCACTTATATCGAGGGAAACGTCGTACCATTCCCGGGTGTATTACTCCGCATTGGGGCGCAAGGGGATGATGTGCGCCTGTTACAGGAGTATTTGAATTATATCGCGATCTCCTACCCATCCATTCCCTCTGTCGACACAACGGGCTACTTCGGGCCGCGTACGCGCGAAGCGGTCATTGCCTTTCAATCGCAATTCGGCTTACCCGCAAACGGGCAGGTCGGCGCGATTACATGGGAGGCGATCACCGACATTTACAGTGACCTGTATAACGGCGCAACACTAAGCGATGGGCAGTTCCCCGGCTTTGAGATAGGAAGGTGACTATGGCAAACGGAAACGAACGCGAGGCCGTGCGCAATCTGCAACGATATCTACGCACGCTCTCCTATTTTGATGACCGCATCCCCGACGTGCCGATTGACGGCATTTACGACACTGCCACCGAAAACGGCGTGCGCGCTTTTCAGGCGGCGTACGGGCTACCCGTTACAGGACGCGTGGATTCCACAACGTGGGAGCGTTTATACGAGCGCTATCTGGAAGAACGCGCGTTTCGCGATGCACCCGCGCGCATCTCGCACTTCCCTCGCCTGCCCGAAAACTACACGGTAGAGCTTGGCGAGCAACAATTCCTCGTCCAGATCATTCAACACGCGCTCTCGGAACTGGACACAGTATACGATTGGGGATTTGATGTGCCGATCACAGGCATCTACGACGAAACCACGGCAGCAGCAGTTCGCCAATTTCAACAAAAGAACCGTTTGCCTGCCACGGGCGGCGTGGACAGAGCCACCTGGAACGCGCTTGCTAACGCTTACAACGCACAATTCGCGGGATATAACAGAGAGTGAAAATGCGAGAAAAATTAAGCAAATCATAGAACAAATCGGCGTAACCGCCTCTAATCGGTTGCGCCGATTTGTTTTTGTCTTTCTTTGACTTTGACTTTGCTTGACTTTTGTTTTACAATGAAAACACAAAGGTCAAACAAGGTCAAAGGAGGCTTCCCATGTTAGCAGATCAAATTGCAAAAATGATAGAGGAAATGTTAGAGGAATCAGGCGGCTCGCTCGAACTGCAACGCAACGAAATGGCAGGCAGGCTCGGTTGCGTGCCTAGCCAGATCAGCTACGTGCTGACTTCTCGCTTCACCCCTGAGCGCGGCTACATCATCGAATCCAGACGCGGCGGAGGCGGTTACATCCGCATTGTGCGCAAGCAGATGCACCGCAACGAATACCTGATGCACTTCTTCTACGCCATTGGCGATGCCATTGACGAACGCGAAGCACTCGCCTACGTGCAAAATCTGGAAGGCAATGGGTTTGTGAGCACGAGGGAGGCGAAAATGATCGTCGCCGCCATCTCGGATGCGGCACTGTCAGACGTAACCCCCGCGGGTAGAAGTATCGTCCGCGCGAATATTTTCAAGCATATCCTACTATCCTTGATATAAGATACGTTGTCCACTGCTCCAAAAAGAAAGGAGAATAAACCATGAAATGCGAAAAATGCAACGAAAAGGAAGCCAATGTCTTCCTTGAACAAACCATAAACGGTGAGAGCAAGTCTATGCATCTGTGCGAGACCTGCGCCGCCACCATTAAAAAAGAAGGCCTTTTCGAGGGTGCTCCCTTCCCCTTTGGCGCGGATCTGTTCGGCGACCTGTTTGGATTCACCGCACCACATCGCCTGCCAACCACGGGCAAGGCATGTCCCAAATGCGCTGCCACCTTCGCCGTGATCCGCCGCGAAGGCAAGGTTTCCTGCCCTCAATGCTACGAATTTTTCCGTGAAGAGCTCACCCCCACCATCCACTCTCTGCACGGCAGAGTGACCCACACGGGGCGCGCCCCTGCGGGACTTCGCTCCAAACGCGAGAAAAAAACGCGTTTGGATACACTGCGCCGCGACCTGCGTTCTGCCATTGACGGTGAGCAATATGAAAAAGCAGCAGAACTGCGCGACCAGATTCGCGCACTGGAAAAGGAGGGGGCATAACATGGCATGGTATAACGTAAAGCCCCGTGAAGGGGACGTCGTCATTTCTTCCCGCATCCGTTTTGCACGCAACATATCGGGCTACGCCTTTGGCAATCATCTCTGCGCCGAGGGCGCAAAAGAGATCATCAACCGCGTTGGTGATGCGCTCGGCGACACGTTTGTCCGCACCGATATGGAGGCGCTTACACAGCAAAAAGCTATTTCTCTTGTTGAGCAACACCTCGTCAGCCACGATTTTGCCACTGCAAAAGGACCGCGCGCACTCTTTTCCAACGATAATAAAAGTCTAAATGTGATGGTCTGCGAAGAGGATCACATCCGCGTGCAGTGTATTCTGCCCGGTCTTGCACTTGAGGACGCCTTTCGTTTTGCCGAGGAATGTGACGATGCACTTGACGCATCGCTTCCCATCGCCTTTGACGAGCAGCTCGGCTATCTCACGCACTGCCCCACCAATTTGGGAACAGGCATGCGTGCATCTGTGATGCTGTTCCTGCCCGCGCTCACGGAAGTGGGACAAATCCCGACCCTTGCACAAAAGCTTGCCAAGCTTGGCCTTACCATGCGCGGCATCTATGGGGAGGGTTCGCAAAGCGCAGGATATCTGTACCAGGTATCCAACCAAATTACGCTCGGCCCCACCGAGGAAGAGTTGCTTGCAAAACTCACCGAGGCGATCCGCACGATCACAGAAAAAGAACGCGCGTTGCGCAACAGCGTCACAGGCGAGGCAGCGGAACGCCGCGCCGACCGCGTCCATCGTGCAGAGGGCTTGGCTCGCTACGCGACACTTCTCACATCAGACGAATTTTTCAGCATCTTTGCCGAGTTAAAGCTCGGCATCGCTACGGGCGTGATCACCACGCTCTCACACGAGGCACTGAGCACCATGCTCATCCACTCTCAGCCCGCCACCCTCTCCATTGGCGAAGACATTGCGGCTGGAGATGCGCTCGCACGTGACAGAGCGCGCGCCTCGTTTATTAGAAAAGCAATGGAGGTATCAAACGCATGAATAGCCGCTTTACCGCAAAAGCACAAAGCGCGCTCAACGATTCGTTGCGTCTTGCCACGGAACTTGGCCACACCTATATCGGCTCGGAGCATCTGCTCCTCGCACTTGCCACCGACAGCGAATGTGCCGCCGCCAGACTCCTTGCAAGACGCGGTGTGACCCCGGACAAGATTCGCGCACAGATCGTAGACCTTGTCGGGCAAGGAGAGCGTAGCAACGTGAGCGCCGCGGATATGACGCCGCGCACCAAACGCATCATCCAACATTCCCTTGTGGAGGCAAACCGCACAGGTCAAAACTATATTGGCACCGAGCACCTGCTCTCAGCGCTCATCGCCGAGGAGGACAGCGTGGCGTGCCGTATTCTACAAACGCTTCGCGTCACCACGGACGAGCTTCGCCGTGACCTGAACGCCTTCTTTGGCGCACTTGACGAAAAAGGAGAAAAGAGCGAGGGCGCGACAAAGAGTCAGCGCCGCAACGCTGAAAAAAGTTCCTCTTTGCAAGACACGCCCACGCTGGCACAGTATGGGCGCGATCTCACCGCAATGGCCGGTGAGGGTAAGATCGACCCCATCATTGGGCGCGATCAGGAAACCGATCGCGTCATCCAAATTCTTTCCAGACGCGGCAAGAATAACCCTTGCCTCATTGGTGAGCCCGGCGTTGGCAAGACCGCCGTTGTGGAAGGACTTGCACAGCGTATCGCAGACGGAAACGTGCCCGAGACATTAAAAGACAAACAAATCGTGACGCTTGACATCGCCGCTATGGTGGCAGGTGCCAAGTATCGCGGTGAGTTCGAGGAACGCCTCAAAAGTGTGATGGAGGAAGTCGCCAAAAACGAGCACATCATCCTCTTTATCGACGAAATCCACACTATCGTGGGCGCAGGTGCCGCCGAGGGCGCCGTGGATGCAGCCAACATTATCAAACCAGCTCTTGCTCGTGGCGAGATGCAACTCATCGGCGCAACCACTATCTCCGAGTACCGCAAGCACATTGAAAAGGATGCTGCGTTGGAGCGCCGATTCCAACCCGTCACGGTTGGCGAGCCCACGCAAAGCGAGGCAATACAGATCCTCACAGGACTTCGCGATAAATACGAGGCACATCACAAGCTCCGCATCACCGATGAAGCAATAGAAGCGGCAGTCAATCTTTCTGCACGCTATATTGCCGATAGATTTCTGCCCGACAAGGCGATTGATCTCGTGGATGAGGCCGCCTCGCGCAAGCGCCTCAGTGCGCACACCTCGCCCCCCGATCTACGCGACACAGAGGAGCAACTTGCCACGCTGACGCGCGAAAAAGAAGAAGCGATCCTCGCACAAGACTTTGAACGCGCCGCCACATTGCGCGACAAGGAAAAAACACTACGCGAGCAATATGAAGCACAAAAAGCGAAATGGGAAGCCAGTGTAGGCGACAAGGAGCTTGCCATAGGCGAAGCAGAAATTGCAGACGTCGTGACGCAATGGACGGGCATCCCCGTGAACCGCTTGCTTGAGGAGGAAAGCGAGAGATTGCTGCATCTTTCCGAACTGCTTCGTGCTCGTGTAATCGGACAAGACGAGGCGGTCGAGGCAGTCGCAAAAGCGATCCGCCGCGGACGCATGGGACTCAAGGACCCCAAACGCCCCATCGGTTCCTTCATTTTTGCAGGCCCTACGGGCGTAGGTAAAACGGAGCTTTGCCGCGCACTTGCCGACCTTTTGTTCGGAGATCGCAACGCGATGATCCGTTTGGACATGTCTGAGTATATGGAAAAGCATAGCGTATCCAAACTGATCGGCTCTCCTCCTGGTTACGTGGGCTTCGAGGAAGGCGGACAGCTTACTGAAAAGATTCGTCGCAAGCCCTACTCCGTGGTGTTGTTCGACGAGATCGAAAAGGCACACCCGGATGTGTTCAATCTGCTGTTGCAAGTGCTGGAAGACGGTGTGCTGACCGACTCCCAGGGAAGGCACGTGGACTTTAAGAACGCCATTGTGATCTTAACCTCTAACGTAGGCGCATCTGCTCTCACGAGCAAATCGCGCGGCACAATCGGCTTTGCCGCAGATAGCAAAGCAAGCCAGGATGCGACTGCGCGCGAGCGCGTGATGGACGCACTCAAATCCACCTTCCGCCCTGAGTTTTTAAACCGTATCGACGATGTGATCGTCTTCAACCGTCTCACGGCAGACGACATCCGCGCCATTGCCACACTGCTACTTGGTGACGTAACGCGCCGTATCGAGGCGCTTGGTATTCATATCGCGCTTGACGAAAGCGTGGCAGAGTTGGTTGCCAAAGAAGGATTTGACGATGTATATGGCGCGCGTCCTCTGCGCCGCGCCATCGTACGGCTTGTGGAAGACAGTTTCTCCACCGCTATGCTGGAAGGCAAGTTCGCCAAGGGCGACAGTGTACTGGCACGCGCCGAGAACGGAAGCGTACTGTTTGAAAAAGCAGAATAACAAAAAAGAGGCAATCTGTGATTGCCTCTTTTTTATTTAATCGTCACCTCGGCGCCAAGCCGTGCAAGCTTCTCTCCAAGATGCTCGTAGCCACGCGCAATGGTGGCGGCATTGTGAATTTCACTCACGCCATCCGTGGCAAGAGCGGCAAGCAAAAGCGCTGCGCCGCCGCGCAGATCGGGAGAAATCATCCTTGCCCTGTGCAAAGGCGCCGGTATGATAATAGCACTATCCCCTGCTATCGTGATACGTGCGCCCATCTCCGTCAAAGGCGCGACGTAACCAAAGCGCGAAGCAAAAATGCACTCACGCACTACGCTTCCTGATGCACAACGCCCGCCAATGGAGAGAAGCGCCGTCATCTGCGGATGCAAATCGGTGGGAAAGGCAGGGTAAGGCCCTGTTTGCAATGATACACCGCGATACACCCCTTCACAGGTAACCGTGACACTTCCCTCTCGCACCGACACTTCTGCCCCCATTTGTGAAAAAATGTCGAACAGAGCGCCAAGATGTTTTGGCTCTACGTCCGTTACGCACACGGGTCCGCCACACGCAACTCCTGCACACAGATACGTACCCGCCTCAATCATATCGGGGATGATTCGATGCGAAACGCCGTGTAAGCGCGACACGCCCGAAACGCGTAGCGTATCCGTTCCAACGCCCGTTATACACGCCCCCGCCGCCGAAAGAAACTCCGCAAGTGCCGCCACGTGCGGCTCAGCGGCGGCGTTGTGAATTTCGGTTACACCTTGTGCCGTGCACGCCGCAAGCAGCAAATTGGCGCTAGCGCCCACCGACGGCATCGCAAGCGTGATACAAGCCCCTGAAAGCCCATTCGGTGCCACCACCGTTAGCACATCGCCTTGTGCAACCACCGCACCTAACGCCTCAAAGCCCGCCAAATGCTGGTCGATAGGGCGCACACCAAAATCACAGCCGCCTGAACGCGCAAAGCGCACCGTACCAAATCGCCCCAGCATGGCACCAAGTAGATAGGTTGAGCCGCGTATCACCCCCGTGAGTGCGGGCGGTGCCATCACAGGACGAACCGTGCTGTAATCCACACAAACATCACGATTCTCACAAAAATGGATACGCGCACCAAGTGCGCGCAAGATCTCCAACGTTCGTAGCACGTCACTCACGCGCGGCAAGTTGGAGAACGTGCACTGTTCCCCTGTAAGAATCCCCGCAAAGAGTAGCGGAAGCGCCGCGTTCTTGCTCCCGCCCACCGAGATCTCACCCGACAGTCGTTTGCCGCCACTCACAATCACCCGATTCATAACGCACCCCCGAAAAAAATAACTCCCTTTCAAGTATATGCAAGGGACCCCAACGCCGCCAGACGTTGGGGTCCTTCTCTTCACTGATGATAGTATGCAACGGCAAGTTCGACCACAAGACCATAACTTTTGGTGCCTGCCGCGTTTCCGTTTGCTTTGAGATACGCATCGTTGACCGCGTTTGATACGTCTGCCGCCGCGCTATCCTCGAACTCCTCAAAAAAGCCCGCATAGGCACGCAGTTCTCCAATCACACGCGCATCCAAGCCGCTCATCACGCTATTATACACATCCGCATCCGTATAATAGAGGGCGTTTGACACGTATTCCAGCATATTGAGATAACCGCAGTAACGAATATAAGCGTCATCCGACTCGCAAAGCACCAAAAAGGCAATAAAGTTCGCCTCGTTCTCGCGCGCAATACCGCGCTGGTGAGCAAGTTCGTGTGCCGCGGTGTAAGGCAAGGTGTAATCAGGGAAATGTGTGTTAAGGTTGGCTTCGCCCGTGTAGAAGGAATACACGCCCGTGATGTGCGTGTAGGACATCAGGCGGCTTGTAAGCACGGGTTTGACACGACTGCGAAGCGACTGAACAAAATCATAACGCTCACAAACAGGTACATACGCATCTAAAAGTTTTTCGTTCATCTCTAAAAGCTGGTAGGGCATGATGGAAAAACCGTCCTCACCGTAGTCGATCTCGTCAGCAAGCGCGTTCACCTCATTGACGAGAGTTTGCGTTGTTGCCGTAAGCGTTTCGACATTCACTTCCGTTTTAGTATACGCAAGACGCTCATCAAGGGGAGCGGTACGGTATCCGATACCAAGTGAGAGCAAAAACAGTGCGAGGATCAGCGCAGCCACCGCCCCAACCATCGCAAGAAAGCGTACAACGTCACGCCAGGTTTCACTATATCGGCGCGTTGCGAAGATGCCAAGCCCAATTGCCACAAAGGGCAACGCGTACAACAGTATTTCCGCAAGCGAAAACGGCAAAAGCGAAGTCGCATGGGCTGTCATTGCGCGCAACAACGCACCAAGCGTAGCATTGTAAAAATTGGCAAACCGCGCACTGATCATCGAAGCAAAAAGCAAGAAAACCGAGATGGCGCCAACGCCGTAAAAAACAAGGCACCACATGGGCAAACGCAGTTTATTCCATTTTGGCGTCAAGCAACGTCACCTCCCAACCGTTTTTCTCAACGACGGTACGCATATCATCGGGCAATGGCGCACGTACGACCACACGCGAGCCATCCACAGGGGAAGGAAATGCCAGTGTTGCGGCATGAAGCGCGTGACGCGCAAAGCCATCCGCCACACCGTAAAGCTCGTCGCCAAGAAGCGGATGCCCCATATGCGCCATATGTACGCGAAGTTGATGCGTGCGTCCTGTGCGCGGCGAAAGACGCAAAAGTGTGAGTCCTTGCCCCGCTACAAGCGGTTCTACAAGCGTTTCGGAAAAATCACCCTCGCTTACGTCACACGCTTCGCGCAAAATGATACTTTCCCTCCGCCGACGAATACCCGTGCGCACAACACACGGCTTCGTCATCTCACCATGCGCGATGGCAAGATACCTTTTCTCGATTTCACCATCAACCATCGCGCGCGAGAGCGCGGCGGCGGCAAGGGGATGCATGGCAACAAGAACTGCCCCCGTGGTGTTGCGGTCAAGGCGATTGATAAAGCGGGGGCGAAATGGCACACCGCCCTTTGCAAAATGATAGGCAAGTGCATTGGCAAGCGTATCCTCAAAATGCCCGTGGGAGGGATGTGTAGGCATATCGGAGGGTTTATTTAAGACTGCAAAGTCGGGAGTGCGTAGCAACACTTCGACCGGCAGATTGCGCGGCACAACACCTCCTACCTCCTCATCCTCTACGGCGAGGATAAGCACACTTCCCGTGTGCAACACTGCACGTACCGTAACGCGTACGCCGTCAAGCAAAATGCCACGCTCGTGACGCTTTAGTTTAGCAAGAAGTGCCGCCGACACGCCGCGCTCGCACAAATATTGGCGCAACAATTTGCCCTCGTCCTTTTCTTCGATGCGAAACTCCATACGCCCCCCTTTCTGTAGAATCACGAACAGATAGAATCATACGTTTAGTTTACCACGTTTGGCGAAAAAATACAAGCAAAATAGAAAAGACCGCCCCACACGGCGGTCTTCTCTATTACAGATTACTGTGCGTTCTTTCTTGCCTCAAAGCAAGCGCTGCAGTAAACGGGTCTGTCACTGGAGGGCTGGAAGGTCACCTTCGCCTCACCGCCGCACTCTGCGCACGTAGTGATGAAGTACTCTCTCTGCGCTCTGCCCGCGTTCTTCTTTGCATCGCGGCAGGGCTTGCAGCTCTTCGGCTCGTTCAAAAAGCCTTTTTCCTTGTAGAACTTCTGCTCGCCAGCGGTGAATACAAATTCATTGCCGCACTCTTTGCATACAAGCGTCTTGTCCTCAAAGATTTCGTCGGTTGCGCCAACCATGGTTACTTCTTCGTTCATTGTTTTTTCCTCTCTTTGCAGATAGATGGTTTTTACCCCCAGACGGACTGTGACCGACACCTTTGAGAAAGTTCAACGCTCTGTGTTAAGCTATTGGGGTATATCAACTCCGTTTCACTGACCGCCGAGCGCTGTGCGGAGCTTTCGACGAATACGGGAAACGGCGTTTTCAACGGAATGGGTATCTCTTTCCAGCATGGTAGCAATATCCCTTGCGCAATGCCCCGCCACATACAACCCCCATACACGATTCTCGTAGGGAGACAGATGGCAACGAATGCGGGCGTAAAGCGCTTCGAGTGCCTCCGCTTCCATCACGCGGGCAGCAGGGTCCTCACAAGGCTCCTCTAAGGGGGCAACGAGTTCAAAGGAAACTTCCGGCACGCGACGGCGCAAAGCACGCAACTGGGAAACGAGTGCGTTACCAATGCAGATTTTGGCGTACAACCCAAACTCAACCTCGCTTTGACCCAAGTCATACGCAAGTGCCGCACGATACAGCGCGATCATAGCGATCTGACGCATATCCTCAAGGTCGCAAACTTGCAACCCTTCTCCGCGCCTGGATACCTCCGCCCCAATGAGGGGATTGTACTCCGAGAGGAGTTCGGCAAATGCCGCCTGATCCCCCTCGCGCACCCGAAGAATGCACGCATGCAAGTGTTCACGCTTGTTTTTCGTTTCCATGATACCTCACTTGCTGTGATATTTTACCTTCACAGTTAACATAATTATAACATAAATTTACAATTTGTCAATACAAATGTGAAACTCTTTTTTGCAATTTTACTGAATTTTGACGCAAAACGGGTCGGATTTTGCGCAATCCGACCCAAAGTTTACATTTTGTTCACATTGTCTGTCAATCGTCGAGAAGAAAGTTCATATTCCCGGCAAGAAGCGCCAGTACGCCACGGTAAACGACCTCAGGACGGTCGTAAAAATTCTCCTTGAGGCGACGCGCGCGCGTCTCGGAATCAAGGATCACAGTGGTGGAGAAAATGACCTCGCCACGCTCCGTGAGAGAACAAGAAAAATCATACCGCCCATCTGCACGACGCGCATAGTCGCAAGCCGCGCTCACACCGCGCTTTTTAAAATCGAGATAGCGGAGTGCCGCCGCAAGACTCTTTTCCAAAATCGAAGAAAGAATGTCGCTGGACAGGGACTCGGCAACCATTCTTCCCTGCTCGGTGATAACATACGCCGTATCGCCGTTTTCTTCGCCTTGCTCGGTTACAAGTCCGTCGTCGAGCATACGGTGAAACGCCTCTGCAAAATCCAAATACATGACGAAATCCGTCTGCATCACAATATCATTTAGGGTGACGAAGGAAAGCGGTCTGCCGACGTTTTGCATGAGGTAGAGCACGAAAATTTTAACGTTTTTCATGCCACCGATCGTAGAACCCATCTGTTTTCCCCTCCTTTTCGTGTGGTGTCCCCCACATTTTATCATATTTTTCTGTTTTTTTCAATACTTTGTTTGCATTCTTTAAAAAACTATGGTATAATGATAGGGTATCACAATGAGAAAGGAATCATTTCCATGGTAAACGTAGCCATTCTCGGTTTCGGCGTAGTGGGCAGCGGCGCTGCCGAGGTACTTGCTGACAACCGTGCCGTTATTGAAAAAAAGCTGGGCACCACCGTCGCCGTCAAGCGTATCCTTGACCTGCGCGAATTCCCCGACAGCCCCTTTGGGCACCTTGTTACACACGATTTTAACGAGATCGTAAACGATCCCGACATTTCCATCGTTGCTGAAATGATGGGCGGTTCTCATCCTGCATACGATTTCACCAAAGCATGCCTGGAAGCAGGTAAGAGCGTGGTGACCTCCAACAAAGAGGTCGTGGCACGCTTCGGCGCAGAACTTCTGGAGCTTGCAAAGGCAAACGGCGTGCGCTATCTGTTTGAGGCAAGTGTGGGCGGCGGCATTCCGATCCTTCGTCCCCTTGTCAACGACCTTGCATCCAACGCCATCTGTGAGGTAAGCGGTATCCTGAACGGCACCACCAACTACATCCTCACCCAGATGTTGGAGAATGGCACCGCTTATGAAGATGCACTGCGCGACGCACAGAAGAAGGGCTACGCGGAGGCAAACCCCGCCGCTGACGTAGAGGGTCTTGACGCCGCACGCAAGATCGTCATTCTTGCGGCACTCTCCTTTGGCACACTGCTCTCCCCCGATAAGATCCATTGCGAGGGCATCACCGCCATCACTGAAAAGGATGCAGAAACGGCAAAGCGCTTCGGCTGCTCCGTCAAGCTCATTGGCCACACCGAAATGGTTGACGACCGTGTGCTGGCTATGGTATCTCCCCGTATGATTCCCACCTCCAACCCGCTCTCTGGCGTATCGGACGTGTTCAATGGCATTCTCGTTGACGCCAACATGGTGGGCGAGGTTATGTTCTACGGTAAGGGTGCAGGTAAGCTGCCCACCGCAAGCGCCGTGGTTGCCGATATCATCGACATCGTGGCACACATGAATACTGAGGTCAAGAGCCCTGTGTTCACCGTTGCAACCGATGCAGACTACGCCGACTTTGACGCATACGCATGCCGCTCCTGCTTCTCGTTTGCAAACGAGGCGGGCGCTGCTGAAAAGATTGCCGCCGTGTTCGGTGACGCCACGACCGTGACGGTGGCAGATCGCATCGCCGTGATCAGTGACGTGATGACCGAGACGGACGCTGCAAAAGCCGCTGCCGCAACAGGGCTTACGCTCGTATCGCGCATCCGCGTACTGTAAAAAGCAGAAAGGACCGCCAAACGGCGGTGCTTTCTTTATTCTTTGGTTTCCTCCAACACGTCGCGGCGCAAGGCAAACAACGTGATCACGTTGAGAATCGTCATGAGAGCAAGCACCATATCAGTCGCATCCCACACCATCTGGGGTGCGGCAACAGCTCCCCATACACAAGAAGCGGCAATAGCGACAAGATAGAGGCGCGGCACGCGTTTGCGCCCGGTGAGTGCATATAAACTCTCCGCACCGTAATGCGACCAGCACAGCACCGTGGCAAACGCAAAAAGCAAGACGGAAAGCGCAATGGCGGGAATGGCAACAGGTCCTAAAATCGCCGCATATGCGTCCAATGCAAAGCGCATACCACCACCCGATGCGATGGGCGCACCGCTCACCAAAATCACCAATGCGGTGAGCGTACACAAAAGAATCGTATCTACAAGCACCTCAACCATGCCAAGCAGCCCTTGCCGCATGGGCGAAGTACAAGGGGCCGACGCATGTGCAATGGGTGCAGTGCCACACCCTGCCTCGTTGGACACCAATCCTCTTGCCACACCATAGCGAATTGCCCCCGCCGTAAGAAAGCCAAACACCCCCGCACCACCGCTTCGCAGGGAAAACGCCTCGCTAAAAATGCGTGCGAATGCTTCCGGAATGGCCTGACGACGCAAGAGTAGCGCCACAATAGAAAGGAGCGTAAAGAACGCGCACATGAGCGGCACGACCACGCCGCACGCATGTTCCACCCCAACCGCGCCAAAGGCGAGAACAATAAGTGCCGCAACGCCAAGCACTGCCCCCGTCAGAATCGGGGGGATAGAAAAGGCGCTTGCCATTGCTTCGCTTGCCGCGGCGCTTTGCATGATGGATCCAAGCGTGAGCGCACACCCAAGGCAAAGCAGCGCAAACACAGCGGCAAGCACACGCCCGAGTTTTCCCTTGAACGCACGCCTGATGTAGTAAGGTGCGCCGCCGTGCGGCATGCCTTTTTCATCATAGATACGCGTGCGAAGCGCCAGTACCACCTCAGCATATTTGAGCAGCATTGCAAGAAATGCGGATACCCACATCCAAAAAACCGCACCTGCACCACCAAGCGCAATCGCCACCGCAACGCCTGCAATATTCCCCACCCCAAGCGTACCGGCAAGCGCAACACCAAGCGCGCGAAGCCCGCCGCCCTTCCCCTTTTCATACGCCCCTCGTCGGCAAAGCAAAAGCGGCGTAAGACGCACCGCAAAATATCCCCCTGCGAGCAGCAAAAGCACAGGAACAAGCACCCCTGATAGCAGTGCAACCATGGCAATTTCTCCCTCTTTTTGAAATTATTAACATTATGTGAACAATGTGGAATTTGCTTGATTTTTTATGTAAATGTAGTATAATAATCTTATGAGTTAGCACTCGCCCGTTATGAGTGCCAAAATTCAACAAAGTACAACGGACCAAAGGTCCAAAATAAGGAGGCAAACCATGACCTTAAAACCCCTTGCTGACCGCGTAGTAGTGAAACTCGTGGAGGCAGAAGAAAAGACGACGTCGGGCATCTTTCTCACCGCCGCTTCTCAGGAGAAGCCCCAGGTGGCAGAAGTGATTGCCGTAGGCCCCGGTGGGCTCGTTGACGGCAACGAGGTCAAGATGATCGTGAAGGTCGGTGATCGTGTGATCACCAGCAAGTACGCAGGCACCGAAGTCAAGTGCGACGGTGTGGAGTACAACATCGTGCGCCAGGGCGATATCCTGGCAATCGTAGAGTAAAGGAGAATTCGAGCAATGGCAAAGGAAATTCTGTACGGAATCGAAGCCCGCGACGCACTCTGCCGCGGCATTGATAAGCTTGCAAATACCGTGAAGATCACGCTTGGCCCGAAGGGTCGCAACGTGGTGCTTGACAAGAAATTCGGCGCACCTCTGATCACCAACGACGGCGTCACCATCGCCAAGGAGATCGAGTTGGAAAACGCCGCTGAGGATATGGGCGCACGCCTTGTCCGCGAGGTCGCAACCAAGACCAACGACGCCGCAGGCGACGGCACCACCACCGCAACCCTGCTTGCACAGGCATTCGTGCGCGAGGGCATGAAGAATGTGACCGCAGGTGCCAACCCCATGGTACTTCGCAAGGGCATGAAGAAGGCAGTTGACACCGCTGTGGAGTGCCTTGTTGCCAACTCCAAAAAGGTCAACGGTACGGAAGATATCGCACGCGTTGGCACCATTTTTGCCGGCGACGAGGTCATCGGCCGTTTGATCGCAGACGCAATGGAAAAGGTCACCGCCGACGGCGTGATCACCGTAGAGGAGTCCAAGTCTGCCGACACCTACTCCGAGGTGGTTGAGGGTATGCAGTTTGACCGCGGTTACCTCTCCCCCTACATGGCAACCGACATGGATAAGATGGAGGCTGTCATCGACGACGCACTCCTCTTGATCACCGATAAGAAGATCTCCAACATTCAGGAGATTCTGCCCGTTCTTGAGCAGATCGTTCAGGCAGGCCGCAAGCTCGTCATCGTTGCGGAGGACGTAGAGGGTGAGGCACTCACCACGCTCGTGCTCAACAAGCTGCGTGGCACGTTCACCTGCGTTGCCGTCAAGGCTCCCGGCTTTGGTGATCGCCGCAAGGAAATGCTGCAAGATATCGCCATCCTCACGGGTGGTCAGGTCATTTCCTCCGACCTCGGTCTTGAGCTAAAAGAAACCTCCATTGCGCAGCTTGGCCGTGCAAGACAGATCAAGATCAACAAGGAAAACACCATCATCGTGGGCGGCGCCGGCAACCCCGACGCCATCAAGGCGCGTGTTTCTCAGATCCGTAACGCCATTGAAACCACCACCTCCGACTTCGACCGCGAGAAGCTGCAGGAGCGTCTTGCAAAGCTCGCAGGCGGCGTAGCCGTGATCAAGGTTGGCGCTGCAACCGAAGCAGAGATGAAGGAGAAGAAGCTCCGCATCGAGGACGCACTCAATGCAACCCGTGCCGCCGTTGAGGAAGGCATCGTGGCAGGCGGCGGTACCGCTTACCTGAACGTCATTGAGGATGTGAAGGCACTCATCGACACCGTTGAGGGTGACGAGAAGACGGGTGTTCGCATCGTGGTGAAGGCTCTTGAGGAGCCCGTCCGTCAGATCGCCGCAAACGCTGGCTTTGACGGTGCCGTCATCGTTGACAAGATCCTCTCCTCCGGCAAGAAGGGCTACGGCTTTGACGCGTACAACGAAGTCTACTGCGACATGGTTCAGGCAGGCATCGTTGACCCCACGAAAGTTACGCGCTCCGCACTCCAGAACGCCGCTTCCATCGCTTCCGTGGTTCTCACTACCGAGAGCGTGGTTGCCGACAAGAAGGATCCCGCAGCAGAAGCTGCTGCCGCTGCCGCTATGGGCGGTGCCGGCGGTATGGGCGGTATGTACTAACAAACAAAAAAAGAAGCCCCAAGGCGAATCGCCTTGGTGCTTCTTTTTTTGTTATCTCTTGCGTAGCTTTCCAATCACGCGGCCTGTAATGCGCACGTCATCGAAATCCTTGAGGAGAATATCGCCGTATTCGGGGTTCAAAGAGTACAGACGATCACCGCCGTACACCTTGAAAAAGCCGTTGCCGTCCAAGATGAAAATACCAAGCTCACCAAACTCCAGCATTTCGCACTCCTGCACAAGCAGAATGTCACCATCGTGATAGCGCGGCTCCATTGAGTTGCCGCTGATACGCAGTGCATAGTCTGCCTCACGCGTTCTGCTGTTGTCACGCACCGTGATCTCATCCGTATGTCCATCGTCAAGCGCTACGCCCACGCCCGCAGAAACAGGCAGATCGTACAAGGGCAACGTGCGACGACCTATGCCGTTGTCATTGGTTGCATACGCCGCAGCAAGACGGTCAGAAAGAGACTGGGACTCAATCACACGCGCACTGCGATGCGGCACACGTGCAGTTGCACGAGGTGCGGCAGTATAAGTGCTCTCCTGCTCGATTACAGAAAGCACCGTTTCGCGTCCACGCTCGTCAAGCGTGCGGAAGCGCTCCACCATATCAATCTCGTCCTCGTCAAGCGTGTAGTTGTTGGTGTTCTCCTCCACGCCGTACATAATGTAATCAAGCGAGCAGTTGAGCGCCTCACAGATCGCCACGATGTTGCAAAGCTTGGGGGATTCACTAATACCCGCCAGGATTTTGGCAAGCGTGCCGCCGGGGATACCCGTACGCTCGGCAAGCTCATCATTCGTCATTTTCTTCTCGTTTTTGATCTCTTTAATACGCTTGATATAATCCATGTTGCACCTCGCGTTTCCGTATTTGACATCATTTTAGCACACTTTTCCGTTTTTGTAAAGAGGTTTGGCGAAATTTCTTTCCAAAAACGGATATTTTTTCGTTTTAGGAAAGCGCAGAAGCAGTCGGAAGTACCAATTCCGACATATTTTGCCTCGTGTATCACAAAAAAGCGAAAAAGCACGGAAGCGCCGCTTCCGTGCTTTTTCGCGATGATACTACAAAAAATACAGCTCAATCTTTCGGCAATTCCCTTGCCAAGTTCACGTTTTTATACCGCGCATCCGCGCTCACCTCTCGCAAAACCGAAAGGCACGGGGGAAGTCGGAGGCCAA
>JAZNAM010000076.1:0-12692 GCA_045586515.1 Eubacteriales bacterium | reverse complement strand
TCTCATTCATAGTATGACAGTATCCTTTGCTCGCGTTATAGCCGAAAAGAGCCGAACTTGGTAGCCTCTCGGCAACTTACCGAGAGGTGCTGCGCAGTGTTGACGGAGTAAACGGACTCCACGGTACGGTGGCGTTCGTTTGCCGGTCAAGACCTTCCAAGTTCGACTCTCTTCGGCTATAGCAAAAAACGCCGAAGCGGTTTTTGCACTCACTAAAGAATATGTCATTTTTTGCTTTATTGTGTCAGACGAAGTGAAATTTCAGCGCCGTACAGTTCCTTATTTGTACCATTTTGAAATTGAACAATAAGCGCGCCGTTTGGGGCAATATCCAGCGCCGTGGCGCGCGTTGTATGTTCGCCCTGTATCACATCTACCTCGCGTCCGATTACGGCGGAATAGGCGCGATATTCGTCTAACCAGTCGCCGCTATATACCGCGCGTTCAGCGCCGTCAAGCTCCTCCAAAATGGCGTATAGTAACGCCTCCTTATCGCATGTGGGAATACTTGTTGCAATCTGTGCGAGCTCGGGTGGAAAAACAGTATCCCCTGTGTTGACACCAATGCCAAGCAAGATATAGGGCACGTTATTTTGGTCGGTGCCCGATTCTGCAAGGATCCCACAAATTTTTCTACCGTCAAGCAAAAGGTCGTTAACCCATTTGATCTGTGCTTCGACACCACAGATACGGCGAATGGCGCGATGAACGGCAAGTGCTGCATAAGGCGTGATGGCGCCATACTGCGCAGGAGAGAGCGCTGTGCGCAGTATAACCGTCACGTACAAACCGCCCCGGGGCGAGAAAAACTGACGCGTCAGTCTTCCCCGTCCTGCGGTTTGCGTTTTTGCCACTACTGCAGTAAGGTGCGGGGCGCCTTTTTTTGCCATTTCTGCCGCGGTGATGCCGGTAGATGGCAACGTTTCAAAATAATGAATGTTCATGGTATTAGAAGAAGGAGAGCTGATCGGTTTCGTTGATACCGTCCAGCACGCCTGCGTGGCGGAGCGTTTCAATCACGCTCTTGTTTAGACCCGCGCGCGTTTGGAGATCTTCTACGGAGAAGAAGGGCTCCTCATTCCTTGCACGCACGATGCTTTCTGCCGCATTTTCACCGACGCCGCCAAGTGCGGAGAACGGCATGCGGATCGCACCGCCCTCGGGCAGGAAGGCACGAGAATCGGACTTGTTGAGATCAACGGGCAAGAAGCGGATACGGCGTGCCAAGCACTCGTTAGCAAGCTGCAAGGCGGGGATAGAGGCGTGCTCCTTGGGGGATGCTTCCTTGCCGCGCTTTTCAATATCTTTAATGGTGGCGACGATGTGTGCTTTTCCCTTCATCACGGTTTCTGCGTCAAAACCACCGGGTGCGACCGTGAACATGGCAGAGTAAAATGCGAGAGGCATGTGTACTTTGTACCAGCCAAGACGGATGGCGGACATCACGTATGCAGCCGCATGCGCCTTCGGGAACATGTATTTGATCTTTTTGCAAGAGGTCATGTACCAGTCGGGCACGTTGCTTTCCTTCATGGCATCTTCCCACTCGGGCTTTAAGCCCTTACCCTTACGAACAGACTCCATAATGGTGAAAGCAAGCTCATTTTTGAGGCCATAGCGGATCAAGTCGTTCATGATATTATCACGACATCCAATTACGTGAGAAATGTCGCAAATTCCCTCTTTGATGAGGTCCTGCGCGTTACCCGTCCATACATCGGTGCCGTGGGAAAGTCCCGAGATCTGCAACAGATCCGCGAAGGACGTGGGCTTGGCCTCCTCTACCATCTTCATAACGAAACGTGTGCCGAACTCGGGTAGACCAAAGGTGCCGAGTTTGGCATCAATATCCTCGGGCGAGATGCCAAGGGGTGCGGTGGAGAGGAACAGATCATAAACGGCCCTGTCGTTCATGGGAACGTTCATCACGCTTGTATCACTGAATTTTTCCAACCATTTATATTTTGTCGGAATATCGTGTCCAAGTTCGTCGAGTTTGAGAAGCGTATCGTGCAGATATTTGAAGGTGAAGTGCGTGGTGATGATGCCGGAACTTGCGTCATCTGCGGGGTGCTGTACGGGACAGAAATCGTAGATTTCATATTCCTTGGGCACAACCACGATGCCACCGGGGTGCTGACCTGTGGTCTGCTTGACACCCATGCAGTTGGCGGCAATGCGGTTGATCTCTGCACGTGGAATGGAGAGCCCTTTTCCTTCCAGATACTTGAGCACAAAGCCGTAGGCGGTCTTGTCCGCTACACCGCCGACTGTTCCCGCGCGGAACACGTTTTCCGCACCGAATAATTCCTCGGTGTATTTATGTACTCTACCCTGCACTTCACCTGAGAAATTCAGGTCGATATCGGGCGATTTGTCGCCATGGAACCCAAGGAAGGTTTCAAAGGGGATATCGTGTCCGTCGGCGTTCAGCTTTTTGCCGCAACGCGGACACAGTTTGTCGGGCAAATCAAAGCCCGAACCAACAGAGCCATCCGTGAAAAACTCACTATACTGGCACGAGGGACACCAGTAGTGTGGCGGCAAGGGGTTTACCTCGGAAATGCCTGACATAGAGGCAACGACGGAGGAGCCAACAGAGCCACGAGAGCCGACAAGATATCCTTGGCTTTCGCTGTACCACACGAGCTTTTGTGCAATCATATAAAGCACGGCAAAGCCGTGTTTGATGATAGAGGTGAGCTCCTTAGAAAGACGGGTTTCTACAATTTCGGGCAGCGGATCGCCGTACATGGATTTCGCGCGATCGTAGCAAAGACGTTGCAGGTCCTCCTCCGCCCCCTCCATATTGGGCGTAAACGTGCCTTTGGGGAACGGACGGATATTCGCATCTACCATGTCGGCAATGCGGTTGGTGTTGGTTACAACGACCTCAAATGCCTTTTCTTTGCCCAAATAGGAGAATTCCTCGAGCATTTCCTCGGTGGTACGGTAGTAAAGGTGAGAATCCTTATCTTGATCTTTGAATTTAACGCTGACAAGCACCTTGCGGTAGATCTCGTCTTCGTCATTCATAAAGTGCGCGTCACACGTTGCCACAACGGGAATACCAAGCTTATCACCCAGTGCCACCACGCGGCGGTTGAGGTCGCGCAGGCCTTCCTCGCTCGCTATTTTGCCCTCGTCTACAAGGAAGCGATTGTTGCAAATGGGCTGGATCTCCAAATAATCGTAGAATTTGGCGATCTCCTCGATCTCTGTTTCGGATTTGTTATCAAGGATCGCGCGCATCAGCTCGCCCGATTCACACGCTGAGCCGATAATAAGTCCCTCTCGGTGCTTTTCCAGCACCGTTTTGGGCACGCGCGGAAAACGACGATAATAATTTAAGTAGCTGTAAGAAATCAGCTTATATAAGTTCTTAAGCCCCGCCTGATTTTTCACCAAAATGACCTGATGATAGGGTGGCAGTGTCAATGGATCAGCAGAAGCGCTCATCTCGTTTTGCAATTCTACGAAGCTGCGAAGCTCCATTTCGCGCATCTTTTCCTGCATGCAAAAGAAGATAGCGGCAAGCATCTCTGCGTCATCCGAGGCGCGGTGATGATTGAAATTGCCGAGATTAAAGTACTCTGCCAGTATATTTAGCTTGTGGGATTTGAGATCCGTATTGATGTGGCGAGAGAGCGCCACGGTATCAAGGTACGCGTTTTCAAAGGGGAGATCGCATCTTTTTGCCGCTTCGCGGATAAAGCCAATGTCAAAGTCAGCATTGTGTGCGATAAGCAGGCGATCCCCTACGAAGGCCAAAAATTCGGGGAGAACAACGTCAATCGTTCTTGCGTCTTTCACCATGTCGTCGCTAATACCCGTGAGTTTGGTGATCTCTTCGGGGATAGGCATTTGAGGGTTGACAAAGGAGTTATAGCGCGCGAGCACCTCGCCTTTCTTTACAAGGACGGCACCAATCTCTGTGATGGCACAGGTGCGGTTGGAAAGGCCTGTGGTTTCGATATCGAACACCACGAACTCATCGTCAAAGCCGCCCTCATACTTGCCATACAGCGCGCTAGCGGTGTCGTTTACGAAGTATGCTTCCATACCCCAAATAACTTTTTGACCGATTTTTTCGGCAGCAAGCATAGCTTCTTGAAAGCCCTGCACGTTGCCATGGTCGGTGATGGCGATTGCGGGGTGTCCCCACGCTTTTGCCATTTTGACTGCCTTGTCGGGCGGGATCATCGCATCCATGGTAGACATGGTGGTGTGCAGATGCAGCTCTACACGTTTTTGCTCGGCATGATCGGCACGCTGCACGCGTTTGATGATCGCCATTTCCGAGTAGTAGAAGGTGACGTCAACATCCACCACGTCATGGCGCACATCGTGCTTGGCATAACCACGTAAAGCGAGCGCGGTGCCGTCACCGATAGTTTTGGAGAGCGACTTTGCCTCGTCGAGCGGCACACCGAATTTTTTTACCGTGATTGAGGAGTTACCGTCCGTGAGGCCAAAGGTAATGTTATATTTATCCCCTGCTCGTGTGGTTTCCTCGGTGTAGGCAAACACCTCGCCGCAGATCACCACACCGCGCATCTGTCTGTCGACACGCGCGATCGGCACGGGCGTAATGTCAAAGATCTTGTCCGCAACGAATTGCGGCTCGGAAATATCAAAGCGATAGGCGCCAACACTGCAAATACCATCCTTAATGACCGCATCTCCCACCTCACCAAGCAAGGACATCACGCGCGTTCTATCGGGGTCTGTTGCAACGGGGGCGGTGTTGCTTGCCTTAGTGTCTGCTTCGGCACGGCGACGTTCCTTCTCCTCGCTACTGCGGCGAAGACGCTCCTGCCACTCGGCAATCTCAGCATCGTGGTCGATGCGATATTCGGAAGCAAGAGCGGGCGAATGCTTGATCTGTACGCGATAATTAAGGCCGAATTCGCTACGAATGATGCCCTCGATCACCTCGTGCGTTTGCCCAAGCTTCATAAGAAGCAAGCTTTCGTCCACAAAGGGTAATTCAATGATCAACTCGTCCCCTGTGAGCGTGGCGTAATACAGATGGAAAAAGCCGCGCGCCACAATACCGATTCGCTCGGTTTCCATGATGATTTGCGGAATGTAGTCTTTGTCAAAAAGCTCGGCGGGATAGCGCGGCAGAAGGCGCACGTAGGAAAGCTCGTACGCGGCGGCAATCTGTGCTTCTACGGCATACAGCTCGTCCTTTGTGTGCAGGGTCGGAAATGCGGCGCTGATCTCCAACATGCGTTTTTCCTTATCGGCACGCATGCGAATGTCACTGGCGTCACGTAACCAATTTGCAATTTGTTCGCTTGGCTCATATTTTGAAAAGATCTCAAAAAAAGTCTTTGCCATGGTTGTTTCCCTTCTCTATTGGCTGAAAAAATGGCGGGATCACAGGGCAAATACTCGGTAATCCGCCATTAATTGTTATGTTCTTTTATTTTTTTTAATTCCTCGACAAGTGTATCGATAACGGCGTTCTCGGGAATTTTACGACAAATTTCGCCGTTTCGGATGAGCAATGCTTCACCTACACCGCCGCAAATGGCAATATCGGCTTCCTTTGCTTCTCCGGGGCCGTTTACTGCACATCCCATCAACGCAACGCGCAACGGCAGATCCATCAGCCCCTCCTCACGCGCCGCGCGCTCAAAGCGCGCCACCAGTGAAATAAGGTCAACTTTCGTTCTGCCACAGGTGGGACAGCTTACAATATCAAGGCCGCTTTGCCCCTTAATGTGTAGAGCGGAAAGGATACGCTTTGCTGCTGCAATCTCCGCCACGGGATCGGCCGTAAGCGATACACGCAACGTATCGCCAATGCCGTCTGCAAGCAATGCACCGATACCGATCGCACCCTTTACTGTGCCCATTTCTTCACTGCCTGCCTCGGTAACGCCGAGGTGAAGCGGATAGGAGGTTTTCGTTGCCAGTATTCTGTTTGCCGCGATCATGGTGTACACATCGGAGGACTTGACAGAAAGCACAATATCCTCAAAATCGCAACGCTCCAAAAGCGACGCGTGGTAGAGCGCGCTCTCGGCAAGTGCTTGGGCAGTAGGAGTACCGTGGCGCGCCAAGATCTCTTTTTCAAGCGATCCTCCGTTCACGCCAATGCGGATCGGGATTTTTTTGGCGCGACAAGCGTTTGCCACCTCGCGTACACGATCAAAATCACCGATATTACCCGGATTGATGCGGATCTTGTCTACACCGCGCTCAGCACATGCCAGTGCAATGCGGTAATCATAATGAATGTCAGCAACAAGTGGAATGCCAAGATCCATTTCCCTCAGTGCCGTGATCGTGTCTGCCGCCGCCAGATCGGGGACGGTCAGGCGGACGATGTCACAGCCAGCAGCACGAAGTGCGCGAATCTGTGCGGCAGTTGCCGCTACGTCGTGCGTATCGGTGTTGGTCATAGATTGCACCGCGATAGGGGCGGTGCCGCCGACAGCGACGCCTCCCACCGAAACGGAGCGCGTCACGCGGCGCAACTGATTATAGTTCATTTGATAAATAATACTGCAATATCTTTACAGCAGACCACAAGCATCAGCGTGAGCAACAGCAAGAGCCCTGCCATATTGATATATCCTTCTATTTTTTTGTTTACAGGGCGGTGGGTGATTCCCTCAACGCAGAGGAAAATGAAGCGTCCGCCGTCCAATGCGGGAAATGGAATGAGGTTAAACACGCCAAGGTTGACCGTGATGACAGTCATAAGATAAAGCACGTTCATGACACCAAGCTTTGCGGCATCTGCCACGGCTTGCGTAATGCCAACGGGACCTGAAACGGCGTTTAGCCCATATCGTCCGCCAAGCAGATCCAGTATTTGATCCACGATCATTTTCACCGTGGAGCAAGAGCGGTAAAAGGTGTGCTTCACAACGGACGTAACCGTTTTGTTTTCACCACTTACCTTAAAGTCAACTGAACCGAACAGCACGCCCTCCACCTCTTGACTTGGGAACTGCACACCGGGCAGATACACCTTTTCTCCGTCGCGACGCACCGTGAGGTCGATGGCAACGACACCCTCGGCAGATTCAGCAACACCCTGGTTCATAATCTCATAGACCACTTCGTTACCCGTGTGTACGGGCACGTTACCGACCGACACGATCTGATCACCAAGCATAAGACCGTGCTGAGCACTGATTGCGCCCTCATCGAATTGCCCCACCACGTTGGTGGCAAGGCGTGCAGTGGAAAGCACCATGATGAGCATGAGCAAAAAACCAAGCAAGATATTGACAACAGGGCCAGCGATGACAATGAGCATTCTTTGCCATACGGGCTTTTTGTAAAAAGCATTGGGGTCATCACTTTCCTCATCTTCGCCCGCCATACTGACATATCCGCCGATGGGCAAAGCGCGCAAGGAATATGAGGTTCCGTGCTTCTTGTCTTTTTTGGAAAAAAGGCGCGGCCCCATACCAATGGAAAACTCATTGATCGTCACGCGGAAAAGTCGTGCCATGAGAAAGTGACCAAGCTCATGAAACACGATCAACAGCCCGAACATGAGAAGGGCCAGAAGAACGTAAAGTATCGTCATGTATACTCCTTTTAATAGGCAGTTGCTCGCTCTCTTGCCTCGCGGTCCGCCGCGAGAATATCAGAAAGCGTGGAAAGCCTTGCGGCGCTCGACATATCGTCTACCACACGCTCCACTGTGTCAAAGAGCGTCAGCATGGAAATGTCACCCGCAAGGAACTTTGCAACGGCAACTTCGTTTGCCGCGTTAAGCACGGCGGGTGCTGCCCCACCAAGGCGTAAGGCACGTTTGGCAAGAGCCAGCAACGGAAACGCGTTTTCGTCGGGCGCGTAAAAAGAAAGCGTACCGACAGAAAGCAAATCAAGCGGCGGAATCACCGCATGTGTGCGCGTGGGCGCTGTGAGTGCATATTGCACGCAAAGACGCATGTCAGGCACAGACATCTGCGCAATGACACTGTTATCTATATATTCCACCATAGAGTGGATTATACTCTCGCGGTGTACCACCACGTCGATCTTATCGGCAGACAAATCAAACAGATGCGCCGCCTCGATGATCTCAAATCCTTTATTCATCATCGTAGCGCTATCCACGGTAATCTTGGCACCCATTTGCCACGTGGGGTGCGCAAGTGTTTCAGTAACGGTCACATTGGCAAGCTCCTCGCGTGCGCGACCGAAAAAGGGGCCACCCGAAGCGGTAAGAATCAAACGCTTGATCTCATTGTGCGAACCTGCCCGCAACGCCTGAAAAATGGCGCTATGCTCGCTATCCACAGGGGTGATGCGGCATCCTCGCTCGCGTGCGGTACGCATCACGATATCACCGGCAACCACCAGGGATTCTTTATTAGCAAGCGCCACGTCCATGCCGGACTCTAACGCTGTAAGCGTAGGAACAAGCCCCGCCTTGCCGAGAATGGCGTTGAGTGCCACCTTGGCACCGCACTCGCGGATAAGAGTTTCAATTCCCTTGTCGCCTGCGAAAACGCGCGTACTGGTATCAGCAAGCGCCACACGAAGCTCGCGGGCGGCGGCTTCATCTGCCATTGCCACATTGGGCACGGCAAATTCCCTTGCCTGCTCAGCAACGCGCTTCCAGTTACTTGAAGCAACGAGTCCCGCGACGGGAATGGCTTGTTGTCTGGCTACGTCAAGTGCCTGCACGCCCACCGACCCCGTAGAGCCGAGGATAACAACACTTTGAAAACGGAACTCTGTCATACGCTAAAGAGCGGGAAGTATTGCGAGATGATCAGCATAATCACAGTGACCGCCATGCTTGAATCAAATCGGTCAAGTAACCCACCGTGCCCAGGCAACATCCAGCCAAAATCTTTTACGCCGTATTCGCGTTTAATGGCGGACATGATAAGGTCGCCAATCTGCGCCACGATTCCGAATGCCGCACCGCCAATACCAAGTACCAAATAGTTGGGCACGACGCCAAACATTCTGCCAACGATATAACCATACAGCATAATCACGGCGGAGCAGCACAAAAATCCGCCAATAGCGCCTTCGATCGTTTTCTTGGGGCTGACTGCCTCGATGAGCTTGTGTTTGCCGAACAGACGTCCTGCAAAATATGCCGAGGTGTCTGTTGTCCAAGAACAAATAAAGGGCAACAGATAAACGAAGCGTCCCACGATCTCAATGTCGCGCAGAAGGATAGCACCGGAATTTGCGGCAATGATATACAGGGAAGCCATATACAGAAGTGCAACTCTTGCCACATCCACTTTGCCGAAATGGAACACGATGCAGGCAAAGTAATACAGGATCAGCACCAACGCCACAAAAAAGGCAATGCGCAAATATCCCTGCATATCACCGCGCATCACACGCGCCAGCATCGGAAATGCAAGTGCCACAAAATAAAGCGGCACGCTGATAAAATACACCTTGTTGAGCTTCAGGCAATAGAGCATCTCCCACACAGAAACAAAGGAGATTGCCGCAAACAGAAGCGGAAACAGATAGGTGAGAGGGTTCGTCGGCTCCAGCGCTTCCGAATACCAGAAGAACGGGAAGATACCGATCACGGCAATAATGGCCGTAATAATTCGCTTTTTCATAAGCTCTCCTTCTCAAACGCCGCCAAAACGACGTTTTCGTTTATAAAATTCCTCAATGGCAGCATCCAGCTCCTCTGCGCCAAAATCGGGCCAGAGAACGTCGGTAAAATACAACTCGGCGTATGCTGATTGCCACAACAGGAAATTAGAAATACGAAGATCTCCGCCTGTGCGCACGATAAGGTCGGGGTCGGGTAGACCCGCAGTATCCAGCGCCGCGGCGAAGGTTGCCTCATTTACCTCACGTGCACCATTTTGAAGCAAGTGATTGCAAGCGCGCACGATCTCATCGCGGCCACCATAATTGAGCGCAATGTTCAGCGTGCGTTTTTTATGTGCGGTCAGTTGCTCTAACCGCTCCATATTGGCGCGACGTCGCGGCGCAAACGGTGTTTTATCGCCAAGAAAGCGGATGTTCATATCGTACTCGTCCATGTTTTTTTCATAGTCGAGCAGATACACGTCAACAAGCTCCATAATGGCGGTTACTTCTTTTTGCGGTCGTTTCCAGTTTTCTGTGGAAAAGGCATAGACGGTAACTGTATCGATATTGCGCTTTTTGCAATGACGCACAACGTTGCGAAACGCCTTTACACCAAACGCATGTCCTTGCGCCCTTGCAAGTCCTCGTTGGCGCGCCCAGCGTCCATTGCCGTCCATAATAAACGCGATGTGGGAAAGTGTTCCCTTCATTTCACTCATATCTATCTTGTAGGCAAGAGGAACACGAAAGGGGCGGAGTGTGCCGCCCCTCGTTGTCAAATTGCCATAACCTCGCTCTGCTTCTTAGCTGCGGCTGCATCGATCATTTTGATGAACTTGTCGGTAAGATCCTGTACGGACTTCTCGGAAGCCTTTCCCTCGTCCTCGGTCATCTCACCATCCTTTTGCATTTTCTTCGCAGTATCATTGGCATCGCGGCGAATGTTGCGAACGGCAACCTTAGCCTCCTCTGCCATCTTGGTAACCTGCTTGCAAAGATCGCGGCGACGCTCCTCGGTAAGCTGGGGGAAGGACAGACGGATTACCTGGCCGTCGTTAGCAGGGGTAATACCAACATCGGAAGCAAGGATCGCCTTCTCCATTGCCTTCAGCGTAGACGCGTCGTAAGGCTTGATCACCAGCGTTCTCGCATCAGCAAGACGGATATCGGCCATAGAGTTGAGCGGCGTGGGGGCGCCGTAATACTCAAAACTTACACGATTCAGTACAGCGGGGTTAGCAAGACCTGCACGGATCGTGTCAAAGTTGTTTTCAAGTGCGGTAATCGCCTTGTTCATTCTCGTTTCAAAATCCTTCGTGTTGAGTTTCATAGGTTTTTCTCCTTGCGATGTATTAGGTATTAGAGGTGAAGCTCTGTGCCGACATGATCTCCCATGACCACGCGGTAGATGTTGTTGGGGTCGGACAGTGCGAATGCATAGCAGCGAATGCCATTATCCATACAGAAGGTCGTTGCGGAAAGATCCAGTGCTTTGAGTTGTTTGGCGAGCACCTCTTGATAGGTGATCTCCTCGTAACGCGTAGCGGTATTGTCAAGTTTAGGATCGGCGGTGTAAATACCGTCAATGTTCTTCGCCATAAGCACGGCGTCTGCATTGATCTCAGCGGCACGAAGCACAGCGGCGGTATCCGTTGAGAAGAAGGGTTGACCAAGGCCGCAAGCGAAGATCACCGTTTGCCCTTTTGAGAGCGCACGGTTTGCACCGCGCACGCTAAAGGTTTCAGCAAAAGCGGACATCTCAACAGCGCTCATTACCACAGTATCAAGTCCTGCGGCAAGAAAACGGTCCTGAAGGGCAAGTGCGTTGATGGCTGTGGCAAGCATACCCATGTGATCTGCCTGTGCGCGATCCATCGAAGTGCCCTGCCTGCCACGCCAGATATTGCCTGCGCCAACAATGACGCCGATCTCTACACCTACTGCGCGACAACGTACCAGAACCTCTGCAATGCGGTCAATAAACTCAAAGTTGAGAATGCCATCTTCGGAAGCCAGTGCTTCACCAGACAGCTTAAGCAATACTCTCTTGTATTTCGGTGCCGTCATGCTTTGTACCTCGCGTATTTTATATTCTATTCTATTTTACTCCATTTTTGCCAGTTTGTAAAGAGCAAAACAAAAAAATATATAATATAATATCATTCGCGTGCGCGTACATGCGTATGCTTGTGCACTTTATAATGAAAAAAAGGTCACCCACGTGGGTGTCCGTTTTCGTTTAGAAAATTACTTATCGCCGTTAGCCGCAAGCTTTGCGATCTCTTCCGCGTAGTTCTCTTCCTTCTTCTCGATGCCCTCGCCCTTCTCGTAAAGGTAGAAGGAAACGATCTTGATGTCGCCACCAAGCTCCTTGGCAGTTGCCTTGGTGTATGCGCCGACAGTCATGCTGTCCTCCTTCACGTAGCCCTGCTCAACAAGGCAAACGCGCTCGTAGAACTTGCCAAGACGGCCAGAAACGATCTTCTCAAGGATGTTATCGGGCTTGTTTGCGTTCTTGGGATCATTCTTCATCTGAGCGATCAGAACTGCCTTCTCCTCAGCAACAGCCTCTGCGGGAACGTCTTCAATGTTGACGTACTTGGGAGGATTGCCTGCTGCAATCTGGAGAGCGATGTTCTTTGCGTACTCTGCAAAGCCATCCTTGTCAGCAACGTTGGTCTCGAACTTCACGATAACGCCCGTGCCGCCGAAGCCATGAATGTAGCTGGAGGTAACACCCTCAACGATAACGAAACGACGAACGGTCAGGTTCTCCTTGATGAAGGCGATCTTCTCAATGAGAGTCTTCTGAACGGTCTCAGCGGTGTCGAGGTAGTTCATAGCAAGCAGCTCCTCAACGGTAGCGGGCTTGTTTGCAACGATCGTCTCAAGAACGCCGTTCACGAACTCCTTGAAAGCGTCGCTCTTTGCAGCGAAGTCGGTCTCGGAGTTAACCTCAACCATAGCCGTTACGCCATTCTTGGAAAGAATAGCAACGATACCCTCAGCTGCAACGCGGTCTGCCTTCTTCTCAGCGGTAGCAAGGCCCTTCTCGCGAAGAATCTTCACAGCCTTCTCTACGTCGCCCTCAGCTTCAACAAGTGCCTTCTTGCAGTCCATCATACCAAGAC
>JAZNAM010000075.1:0-37229 GCA_045586515.1 Eubacteriales bacterium | reverse complement strand
CCTTGCCGACAATCTCCTTCACCTCGAGCACACGGATCTTCAGCGTACGGCCGCCAAAGCCCACCTCGATGATGTCGCCCACCTTGACGTCGTAGGACGCCTTGGCAGGTCTTGCGTTCACCGTCACGCGTGCGGCATCGCATGCGTCGTTGGCGACGGTGCGGCGCTTGATGATGCGCGTAACTTTCAGATACTTATCTAATCTCATAGTTCCTCACGTGAAAAAAGGAGGCGGGGTGAACCCGCCTCATTTTTATTATTGAATAGCGTCCTTGAGTGCCTTGCCAGCGGTGAAGGTAGGAACCTTGCAAGCGGCAATCTTGATAGCAGCGCCGGTCTGGGGGTTCTTGCCCATTCTCTCAGCGCGAGCCTTAGCTGCGAAGGTGCCGAAGCCAACGAGGGAAACCTTGTCGCCTGCCTTCATAGCGTCCTTAATGGAATCGAGAACAGCTGCAACTGCTGCCTCCGCCTGCTTCTTGGTAAGACCGCTCTTCTCTGCGACTGCCTGAATAAGTTCTGCCTTGTTCATGTGATAAATACGTCCTTTCGTTAATTTAGACGATAGGAAATGACATGCTTCCCATTCGTTGTACCTATTTTACCACAAGTTGCATAGAAAATCAAGAGCGAGCAGGAAAAAAGTTGCGCGTTTTGATTAATTTTTTTTGAGATTTTCCCAGATTTCATCAAGGGTTGCGGCATCAGCGTCACACATGTCAAGCCCGCGCGACAGCACTTCTTTTTCAACCGCCGAAAAACGCGTGATAAACTTATCCGTGGCACTGCCCAGTGCGCGCTCGGCATCCACGCCAAGTTTGCGCGCAAGCGAGGCAACCGTGAGCAAAAGATCACCGATTTCCTCCTCAATGGCAGCGCTGTCCCCTACCGTCATGGCGTCGCGCACCTCGGCGAGTTCCTCCTCCACCTTGGCTGCAACCGACGCCGCATCGGGGAAATCGAGCACAGACGCTTTCTTGCCCACCTTCACGGCGCGCATGAGCGCCGGAAGCTGACGCGGAATGGCATTGAGCTTATCCGTAACGGTGACGCGCTCCTTCTCGGAGCTCTTGATCACCTCCCAGTTGGAAAGCACCTGGGCGCTGTTTTCTACCTGCACCTCGCCAAACACGTGGGGGTGGCGGTGGATCATTTTGCCGCACACGTCGTTTGCAATATCGTCAAAGGTGCATCTACCCGCCTCGCGCTCCATTTGCGCGTGCATGGCAACCTGCAACAGCACGTCGCCAAGCTCCTCGCGCAAAAGCGAGGGATCGTTATTGTCGATCGCCTCAATCACCTCGTAGGTTTCCTCGATGAAATCGTTGCGGATAGACGTGTGCGTCTGCTCCATATCCCAGGGGCAACCACCCGGCGCGCGAAGGATCTCTACCACGGTCATGAGGTCATCGACGTTGTAGACTTGCTTTGCAAGAATCGCTTGCTTTTTTTGTGCAATCGTCATGGTTTTTACTTCCTTTTATCAGTTTTAAGCGTTGGAGTGCACGCAAGATACACTCCCCTTTGGGTAATGCCAAAATATCCTCGCGCTCCACCGCCGAAAGGGCGAGTGCCATGGGCAAAAACAGTGCCGCCACCAGCGCCACAACGAGCAGCGTGACAAAGCGCGATGCGCCGTGTGCCACGGCAAGCAGATGCACTCCCATCCCAAGGGAGATTGCGGGTAATGCGGCGAGAAGCGGGCGCCAAAGCTCACGCGGCAACACAGGCGACGTGCCCAGTGTGCGAGAGAGTGCGCGCCATTCCACCGCCACCACAGTGAGAGTACACAAGAGCGTGCTGATGGGTGCGCCGATGAGCAACACACGCGGGAGCAATATCCACTCGCACACGAGCTTGACAAGTGCACCGCAAAGCGCGGCCACCACGGGTACACGCCCACGCCCTCTTGCCTGCAATGCCGCCCCCATGAGCGAGGAAAGCCCCGCGGGAAGCACGGCAAGCGCCAGAATGGTGAGTGTGGGTGCCGCCACGGCAATCGCGCTCTCTTGCCCTGCATAAATGAGCGAGAGCAACGGCGTTGCAAACGCCGCAAGTCCGATGGCCGCAGGGATACAAAACAGCGTCACAAGGCGCACAGCCGAGCGCCACGCGCTACGCGCGACGTCCGTGTTATCCGTTGCCCCAATGAGAGGCATGAGAGAAAGTGTGACGGGGGTAAGCAATGACGGAACAAGCGCATACAGCGGCACTGCCAAATTGCCGAAGCTACTGTACATGGTATGCGCGGTGGCGCTATCCACCCCCGCGGCAATCAGCCGCGTAGAGATCAGCGCCGTATCAATGAGCCCCACTGCGCTCATCACGGCGGCACTCGCCGTAATAGGAAGTGCTACGCGTGTGAGCTCCGAGAGCAAATGGCGCAGGGTGTCCTGCGCCCCCCTTGTGTGCGGCTCACGCAACAGACAAACCAGTAAAAAGAGGGCGGAGAGCGCAAGCCCCGCAGTAATGCCAAGGATCGCGGCGGCGGCAACGTGCGGTGCACTCATACCGCGCTTCACGGCGAGATAGGCAAACAAAAGACCAAGCAAAAGCTTGCCTGCACCCTCGATGATCTCGGCAACGGCGCCTTCTCCCATACGGTTCTGCCCCTGAAAATATCCTCTTGCCGACCCGATGAATGCCGTGAGGAAAAGCGAGGGGGCAATGGCGCGCAGTGCATGCTGCGCACCCTCAATGGCGAGTATCCGCGCAAGCGGTGCGGCAAAGAGCGTGAGGGTGAGCGTACCCAGTGCCCCCACGGTGAGAAATAGCGTTTGTGCCGCGCAAAGCGTGTGCCACGGACTTTCTCCGCGCGCCACGCGGCGTGCCACCTGCAACGAGAGTGCCGTGGGCAATCCCGTTGAGGCAAGAACAAACAGCGTAGCGTAGACATGGTAGGCGGCAAGAAAATACGCCATGCCCTCCACGCCCACGATAAAGAGCAAGGGGATCTTATAAAAGAGCCCCACACATTTGGTAAACAGGGCGGCCGGCAGTAACACCAGCACGCCCCGTAACAACGTCTTTTTTTCAGTTTTTGCGCCACGTGGCAGGGGGATCACCTCTCATCACGGGCGCGGATCGGTCAAAGACCCCGTTCCCGATAGAATTCCGTGATCGCCTTGGCCTGTGCGAGCCCCGCATCACTCTCCAAATACTCATACGGGTATTTAGGGTTTGCGAGACGCTTGATAAAGGTCTTTTTACCACTGCCCTCGGGCGCGTAGTCCACGAGCTTTGTGACAGCACCTGCGCCTGCCGCAAAGATTGAGTGCACTTCCTCCATCATATAGATGTTGTACAGGCACTCGGTTCCCTCCTTGGCAAAGCCCACGTTCTCGTAGTTGCCCACCATGTTTTTCTGGCGGTACATGTAGTAGGGCACGTAGCCCTCCTCCATGGCGCGGATCTGCGAGTAGTCCACGCATTTGCCTGCGTCACCGCCGCGCAGATTATACACGCGCTTGCCCTCACGCAAAATTTCCGCCGCCTTCTTGACACAGAAGGTATGGACGGTCACATTTTCAGGTTGTAAGCGCATGATCTCATCAAAACTATGGGAGAAGGAGTTGAAGTTATCACCGGGCAGACCGACGATCAAATCGGTATTGATACACTGTATGCCCGAATGGCGCGCAATATCATACGCGCGATAAAAATCATCCACACTGTGGCATCTGCCAACGCCGTGCAATACATCCTCGCATAGTGTCTGCGGATTGACGCACACGCGCGTGATGCCGTACGCCGCCGCCACCGCCATCTTGTCCGCATCAATGGTGTCGGGTCTGCCCGACTCCAGCGTAAACTCACGCAGTGCCGACACGTCCGTGCACTCCGCCACAGTGGAGAGGAGCACGCGCAGCTGCTCCCCGGTGAGAATGGTGGGGGTGCCACCGCCAATATAGACGGTCTGCACGCGAAGTCCCAGTTCACTTATCGTTTGGAACTTGCGGCGCACCTCCTCGCACAGCATCACCAAGTAGTCGGGGATCAGCGAGAGCAAGCGCTTGGACGTATAGGACACAAACGAACAATAGCTGCATCGCGTGGGGCAAAACGGAATTGAGATGTATACGCTGCAATCGCGCGGATCAGGGGTGCCCACGATCTTTTGCTCGCGACGCGCCACGTTGGTGGCAAGCGCCGCCTTTTTGGGCAGCACCATATAGTTGGCAGCAAGGAGCTTTCTGGTTTGCGCCTTGTTGTTCCCGGCACGCAGATACTCCATCGCGACCTTGGAGGGGCGCACACCCGTGAGCATGCCCCAGGAGGGGCGATAGTGCATGACCTCGCCCGCAGCGCCAAGCACGGCATAGCCAACGGCAATCTTGCGCGTACGATCCTCGGTGTTCTCCTCGCTCCATGCAACCGTTTTCTCTGCCGTTTTCTCGTGCCCCAGATACGCAAGGCGTGCCTTTGCCGTGACGCCCTCGGCGTCCTCGGTGGTATCCAGCCACAAAACGGGCGCGTCGCTCTCCTCCTCGGCGGTGAAATGTTCACCCGGGAAAAAGATCATCGCGAGCGTTTGCACGTAATATTCATTGACGTTACCCGTAACATAAAGCTTCATCGGGTAGCTCCTCTCTTTGGTTGTTTCAAAACCTCACTGTCCATCACAATGGTGATCGGGCCGTCCGCCTGCAAGTCAATGTGCATATACTCACCAAACGCGCCCGTTGCCACGTGGCGCACCTCGCGCGCGAGTAGTTCGGTGAAATAGCGGTAGAGCTCGTCCGCCCTCTCGGGTGCGGCAGCATCCATGAAATCGGGGCGGTTGCCGCGGCGGTAATTGGCAAGCAGGGTGAAATTGGACACCACCAGCACTTCGCCGTCCACATCCGCAACGGACAGATTCATTTTATCTGCCTCATCGGTGAAGATGCGGCATTTTGCCACCTTGGCGGCAAGCAGCTCGGCGTCCCTTTCGGTATCCCCCTCGCGCACGCCGAGTAGCACGAGAAGTCCGCGACCAATCTCGCCCACCGTCGCACCCTCTACGGTCACGGCGGCGCGTGCGGCGCGTTGCAACACGGCGATCATGAGTAGCCTCGGTCAATCGCGATCACGTCTTTGAGGTTCTTCAAACGCGACACGATCGAGTGGTAATGATCGACGTTTTTACAGCTAATTTTGAGGTTGATGACCATTCTGCCATCGTTTTTCTTTTGGGTGTTGATCTGCAAAAGCAACACTTTCATGTCAGCAAGCGCCATGGTAATATCCGCAAGGATCGTCATGCTGGCGTGCGCGTGGATCTGCACGAGCGCCTCATACACGTCGCTCGTATGTCCCTTGCCGCCGTTCTCCCAGTGCGCTTCGACCCAACGGTCTGCATCCTCAAGCTTTTTCATACCCTGCACGACATTGGGGCAGTCCACCTTGTGAATGGAAATGCCAAAGCCCTTGGTGATAAAGCCGATCACGCTGTCACCCGGCAGGGGGTTACAGCACTTGGCAAACTTAACGGCACAACCCTTTTCGCCATCCACCACAATACCGCCGTCGCGACGAATATTGCGCGGAGAGGGTGCGACTTGTACCTGCTCGGCGGTAAGGATCGCAGGTGCGCTCTCCTTTTCTTCGGGGCGCACCACGCGGTCAAATTCCTCACGCAAGCGCGTGACGACCTTGCCGATGGTAAGTCCGCCATAGCCGATGATATTATACAGATCGTCAGACGAGGCATAGCCAAGACGCACGGCAAGTGCCGCAACGACTTCGGCGCGCTGTGCCTCGGTGGATGCCTTGCCGAATTTCTTGCACTCCAGTTCGATCTGGGCGCGACCAACCTGAATGTTCTCGGGGCGGCGCTCCTTCTTGAACCATTGACGGATCTTGGCGCGCGCGCTACCGGTGGTGACGATATTCAGCCAGTCGCGACTCGGTCCCTTACAAGCGTTGGAGGTGATGATCTCCACGATCTCACCGTTGCGCGGTACGCGGTCAATCGGCACGATCATGCCGTTAATCTTCGCGCCCACCATCTTGTTACCCACTGCCGAGTGAATGGCATAGGCAAAGTCAATCACGGTTGCGCCCTGCGGCAGTGTGATCACGTCGCCCTTGGGGGTAAAGACGAAGGTTTCATCCTGGAACACGTCGGTTTTAAACGCGCTCATGAATTCATCGGAGTCGCGTGCCTCACTCTCGGTTTCAACCAGACGCGCCACCCATTCCAGTTTCTTATCCAACTCCTCTTTGCTCTGCGCGCCCGACTTATACTTCCAGTGAGCGGCGATGCCGTACTGTGCCACCTGATGCATCTCGCGCGTACGGATCTGCACCTCGAAAGGGATACCGTAGCGTCCGATGACGGTGGTATGCAACGAGCGGTAGAGGTTGGGCTTGGGGGTGGAAATATAATCTTTAAAACGGCCGGGCATCGAGTTGTACATCTCGTGGATCAAACCGAGCGCGGTGTAGCACTCCAACTCCGTGGATACGATGATACGCAATGCGTAAAAGTCGTAGATCTCGTCAAAGCTCTTGTTTTGTGAGTACATCTTCTTGTACACGCTGTAAACCGACTTAATACGTCCCTCAAGCGTGAACTCAATGTTATTCTCTCGCAAACGCGCGCTGATCTCACTTCGAATATGCTCAACAAAATCCGTGTGTCTACCGTATTTGGACTCAATGTCCTCCTTGACCTCAAAATAGCCGTAGGGGTCAAGATAGCGCAGGGAGATGTTCTCCAACTCCTGCTTGATGCGCTGCATACCGAGGCGGTGTGCAAGCGGCGCGTACACGTGCATCGTTTCCAGTGCCGTGGTGCGCTGTTTTTCCTCGGACTTGGCATCCAGCGTGCGCATATTGTGCAGTCTGTCGCAGAGTTTGATGAAGATAACGCGCACGTCACGCGACATGGCAAGCAGCATCTTGCGCAAGGTTTCGATGTGGCTCTCTTCCTTGTCCTCGATGCGCAACATCACGATCTTGGTAAGGCCATCAACAATCAAGGCAACGTCAGCACCGAAGCGCTTCTCAATCTCGCGCAGATCCGTCCGGTCGGCGCAGTCCTCCACCGTGTCGTGCAGCAGCGCGGCACAAATGGAGTCCGTATCCAGCCCCAGGTTGGCAGCGATCTGCGCCACTGCAACGGGGTGGGAAATATAGGGCTCGCCGCTTTGGCGGAACTGCCCCTCGTGAAGCTCGGCGGCGTAATCGTACGCCGCGCGAATCTTCTCCATATTGACGTGGGTGGTCTCCAGCGTTTCAAACAAACGCTTGGCCCCCTCATACATTTCGTTTGGCATGTGGCTCTCCTTTATTTGGATCCCAACTCAGTTCGAATCTATCCCTCTTACCTATCCATTTGGGAGCGAAGTCTACGCAAAATGGCAGACTTGTCGATACTCGTTTTAGAGGCATTGAAGAAAACGTCGAAGCGATAGGTATCATTGCCGAGATCCTCCACGCCGCAGATGCGCAGCTCGTGGAAAACCTCTACGATGTATCTCAGTTTGACGTAGTTGATGGGGTGGGGGGCATTCGCGCTCACCATGGCAAGCAGTGCTTGCAGGGTAAACGTATCTCTGCCCTGTCTGAATTCGCGGCGCAAGATCGTGTACACGTGCGCGAAATCGTCGCGCTCGGGTAAAAAATCCTCCTCGCGGGTAAACGCACCGCCACCGCGCACCTCGCGGTAACGATCAAGCAGTGCCTCCCTTTTCTCGCCCGCGTTTGCGGCACTTCTGTAATCTTGCAACAACATTTGTGCCGTACGCGAATCGCGGAACTCGTTGATGCTGAGCGTGCCGAGCAGATCAAGATGATCCCCTGTATGATGCGGAAATTCGTCGCGCGTGGTGTTAAAAAGCATCACCACAAGGTTGGAAGCACCGTCGCTCACGGTGAGTCGCAGGTGCTTACCCGCGCCGATTTCAGTGACACTCGTGAGGATCACGTCACCAAGGATAAAATGTGGCTCGGGATTGCCGATGCCGAAAGGTTCAAGGCGAGACAGCTCCTCCAACACGGGCACGTTGATCTGGTGCAACTCGATTTTAAGATCCGCCTCCAGATGCGCCGCCACGCCACCATCGGGCAAGCACGCCCTTGCGTAGTCGTTAATACGCCGGCGGAACGCATCGAGCTGATCGCGGCGCACCGTAAGACCCGCGGCGAGCTCGTGTCCGCCGAATTTCACGAGAAGATCCTCACACGCGGTGAGGGCTTCCACCAGATTCATCCCCTTCACGCTTCGTCCCGATCCCTTACCGAGGGCAGCGGGATCGTTCTCGTCCTCGCCCTCGCAGGAGATAAGAATAGAGGGGAGTCCGTAGCGCTCGGTCACGCGTGAGGACACAATGCCGATCACGCCCTGACGCCAGTGATCGTTTCCGAGCACAAGCACGCGGGTATTGTCGGGATCAAAGCTTGCCTCGATCTCAGCGTATGCTGCCTCGGCAATGCTGTTCTCCTCTGCCTGCCGCGCACGGTTGATCTCGCAAAGCTCTGCCGCCAGTTCGTCGGCGCGTGCGGGATCGGTGGAAAGCAGCAGGTCAACGGCAAGCGTTGCCTCCTTCATACGCCCTGCCGCATTGATGCGGGGCGCAATGCCAAATCCAATAAAGCCCGAGGTGACCTTGCGACGGCGCGCGGGGCGCGATGCCCCCTCCTTATTCGTAGCGTGCGCCACAAGCGCGGCAAGACCGGGGCGTTCCGTGTTCTCCACCATCGAAAGACCGTAGGTCACGATCAGGCGATTCTCGTCCACGATAGGCATAACGTCCGCAATCGTACCGATCGCCACAAGATCCGCAAAGCGCTTCGCCACGCGGCGAACGCCCTCGATCTCCGCTTCGCCTTGCTCGGCGCCAATCGTACATTCGTAAGCGCTCACCAGTTTGAACACCACGCCAACGCCGGCGAGCTCTTTGAACGGATAGGGACAATCGGGGCGATGCGGGTTAACCACCGCCGCGGCGTCGGGTAGCACGGCACGGCACTCGTGGTGATCGGTGATGACCATATCAATGCCGCGCGACTTGGCGTATGCTGTTTCCTCACACGCCGTAATGCCTGTATCCACCGTAATGATACAGGTAACACCCATATCCGCAAGCTTATCAATGGCGGCAACGGACAAACCGTACCCCTCGCCCGTGCGGCTGGGAATATAGTAATTCACCGTAGCGCCAAGCTCAGTGAGATAGAGGTAAAGCAAGGTCACGGACGTCACGCCGTCCACGTCGTAGTCGCCATAGATCACGATATGCTCGCCCTGCTCCACCGCGCGACGGATACGTGCCACGGCACGATCCACATCACGCAGTAAAAAGGGGCTGTGGAACTGTGCGTCCGACGCACGAAGGAAGCGGCGCACCGCCTCTGCCGTGCGATACCCCCTGTGATAGAGCAAACGCGTAGTAACGGAGGAAAGCTCCAGTTCCCTTGCGAGGGCGTTGATCTCGGCTGTGGGAGTATTCTCACACTCGCGTAGCACCCACACTTTGTTCTTTCCGTTTCGTGCCATGGGCTTTCTCTCCTTTCCTCTCGTAATGTTGCTGAATTTCAGTTAAAGGGCGCAAATCTTGCCATGATCGCCATGGCAGAGCGCAATCCGTCCAGCGCGGCGCTGGTGATGCCGCCTGCATATCCTGCGCCTTCCCCAGCGGGGTACAGACGGGGATGCGCGAGAGCGCTACGTTCCTCCCCGCGCAAAATGCGAACGGGAGACGAGGTGCGCGTTTCCGCACCGGTCAGTACGGCATCGGGGGTGGCATACCCCGCGATACGCCGATCAAAGCTCGCAATACCGCGTGCGAGGGACTCGCACACGAAGGGGGGAAGCACGTCGTGCAGATCCGCACAGCGCACGCGTCCGCCACCATAGGTGGGCTTTATGCGCGTGGGAAGTGTTCCCACTGTGCCGCCTAAAAAGTCCCCCACCGTCTGCACGGGAGCAACGTACTCTCCACCGCCTGCGCGGTAGGCGGCGCGCTCAATTTCGCGCTGGAAGGCAATGGCGCCCTCCACCGTGCCGCCGACGTCGGTGGGGTCAACCGATACCGCAATCGCGGCATTCGAATTTTCTCCGTTTCGCGCATGATAACTCATGCCGTTGACGACAACGCCGTCCTCCTCGGACGCCGCTGCCACGACCTCGCCACCGGGGCACATGCAAAACGTATACACGCCGCGCGCGGTGGTGTCGGAAAGCGTATATTCGGCGGGGCCGAGTGCCTCGTGTCCTGCGTACTCGCCGTAAAGCGCACGATCAATATCGGCACGCAGATGCTCGATACGCACACCCACAGAAAAGGGCTTGACCGCAAGCGAATAGCCGCGGCGCATCAGCATGTCAAACGTATCTCTTGCACTGTGCCCGATGGCAAGCAGTGCCACAGGGGTGGCAATATCCCCCTTGGTCGTATGCAACACAAGTCCGTCCGTGCGCTCGGTCACATCCGTAAGACAAGTGCGGTAGCACACCTTGCCACCAAGTGCCTCGATGCGCGAGAGGATATTGTCCACCACAACACGAAGCACGTCTGTACCCACGTGGGGCTTTGCCTTCGTTTGCACCTCGTCGGGTGCACCAAACTCACAAAGTCGCGCGAGGACGTAGTTACAAAGCGGATCGTTCACGCGCGTGACAAGCTTGCCGTCCGAGAACGTACCCGCGCCTCCCGCGCCAAACTGAATGTTCGACTCGGTATCCAGCACACCGAAGCGCGCAAAGCGCTCGGTTGCGGCGGCGCGCGCCGCGACGTCATCCCCGCGGTCAATGATCACGGGGGCATATCCGTTCTCTGCCATGGCAAGCGCGGCGAAAAGCCCGGCAGGGCCCATGCCGATCACCACGGGGGGTGCATCCAGCATTTCTTTCCCAAACACCCATTCGGGTTGCGCGTGTGCGTAGGGCGTCGCGCCCGCGCGCGCGAGCGCGTCTGCACGAAGCACAGCGCCCTCGTTCGCCGTCACCAATACGGTGATAACGGAAAGGATCTGCGTACGCTTTCGTGCATCATGCGACTTTTTATAAACGCGAAAATGAAGCCCTGAGGGTGACACCCCCGCGCGCTTCATTCTCGTCCTTGCTATTTCGATTGCGTGCTCATCGGGCGCGTCAAACGGAATTCGTATATCGCGCACAAGCCATGCGTTATGGGGCTGTTTCACTTTGCTCGCACCGTCACGGTGATACGCGTACTGGAAGCCAAACTAACCCCCTCGGGAAGCAAAATGTTCTCCTCGGGAATGGTATAGGTGCCAACGCCATGCATTGGCATCTCAACGTGAATGGCGTCCACGCGCTTGAGCGTGGCGAGGTTGCCCTCGATCTCAACGGAATTGGTAGAAAGCTCGTAGGTGTACCCTGCAAGCGCATCCTTAATTTCCAACGAAACGTGCTCGGTATCGCGCACGTTCATCACGCAAAGCCACACAAGAAAAGCAAGCAACACGCAAACGAGCGCCACGGGGAAATCCCAACGGCGATGCTCGGAACGACGAGCGGGCTCGCCCCCCCTTTGCGTTTCCTCTTTTCTCACGGTATCTTTCTCTTTCATTTCGTTCCCTCTTCCCCGTTCTGGTTCTGGTTCTTCTGCATGCCGAGCAACTCAGCCAAATGTCTGCGGAGCGACACGGACGTGAGATTGCGGATCAACTCGCCGTTGCAGGCAAGCGAGATAATACCCGTTTGCTCGGATACAACGATGATAATGGCGTCACTATCTTCGGAGGCGCCCACCGCCGCGCGGTGACGGGTGCCAAGATCCTTGATGGGATCGGTGTTCTGCGTCAAGGGCAAATTACAGCCTGCGGCAAAGACCTTGCCGTCACGCATAATTACTGCACCATCGTGCAGAGGGGTATCCTTAAAGAAAATCGACTCCAAAAGACGCGCGCTCACAGCGGCATCCACTACGGTGCCCGACTCGGCGTACTCGCCGATCTTAATGGAGCGCTCAATGGCGATCAATGCACCCGTTTTAGAGTAAGACATATGTTTGGCAGCGCGCACGATCTCATCCAGATCCTGCGGCGTGAGCATCATGTTTTTGCGCGCATCGGGCGCGATGTTTTTCAGACGCTTGAAGGAGAAGGATCCCACGCGCTCCAAAAGTGCACGAAGCTCGGGCTGGAACACGATTGCGACCACGATCAAGCTGTATCCAAAGAAGTTGCCAAACAGATAGCGGACGGCATACATATCGAGCACATCGCTTGCAATGTAGATAATGGCAAGCGCGCCAACGCCGATGAGCAATCTGCCCGCACGGCGGTCACGCACGTAGCGATAAACCGCGAAAAACAATACGGCAAGCAACAGTATATCAAGCACGTCACGCAACCCGAAGGCACGCAACGGCTCGCTGAAAAAGGTTTGCGTAAGGCCGCCGTCAAACAGCCGTTCAAAAACTTGTCCCATAATTCACCTATATCCTTAAGGGGTAGTCCCCGTACTGTGTATTTTTGGCGTGCAACCCTCGCGCGTGAGCGCGTTATGGATGCACAGTATAATTATATCATACCCACCCACTGTTTTGCAAACATTTTTTGCGTTTTCCAAAAACTTTTTTCGCCTTTCCGTTTTCGACAAAAGCCGCTTTGAAACTGTAAAAAACGTGCAATTTGGCCCCCTTTCCCTTTCCATGTTTGATAACAACAAAAAACGGCGGAGTGCCAACTGGCACTCCGCCGTTTTTGTCAGACGCTGTGAACACCCAGCGCGGCATCCGCCGCGGTTGCGTCCAACCCATATTTGCGCGCCTTGCGCGCCTCAAAGAATTTGAGTGCAACTTGCTCAAACAGCGCATAGGAAAGTACGTCCTCGTCCTGCTCGATATAGCCGGCGATCTTCTCGCGCAGTGTATCAAGCTCGGGGGCAAGCAGATCGGCGGGGCGACAGGTAATGGGCTGCTCGTCACCGATCAACTTCTTCGTGAATGCAGGGTCAATGGGCAGCGGCGTTTTGCCGTACTCCCCCTTTACGATGCCACGGAACTCCTTGGTCGCCATCTTGTAACGCTCACCGCTAAGCACGTTGAGCACCGCCTGTGTGCCCACGATCTGGGAGGAGGGGGTTACGAGAGGCGGATAACCGACGTCTGCGCGCACACGTGGCACCTCGGCAAGCACCTCGGGGAGCAGTTCCGACTTGCCTGCATCGGCAAGCTGACGCATCAGGTTGGAAAGCATACCGCCCGGCACCTGATAAAGAAGCGCGTTCACATCCACTTTGAGCGCGTTGACGTTCATCTGGCCGTTTGCCAGATACTTTTCGCGCAAGGGGGAGAAATAGCGATTGATCTGGTCAAGTTTGGCAAGATCAATGCCCGTATCATACTGCGTGCCTGCAAGAGAGGCAACCAGCGGCTCCGTGGGGGGCTGAGAGGTGCCCATTGCCATGGGCGAGATTGCCGTATCCACCACGTCCACACCCGCCTCAATCGCTTTGAGCAACGTCATGGATGCAACGCCTGCGGTGTAGTGGGTATGAAGCTGAACGGGAAGGCTCACCGACTCCTTGACCGCCTTTACGAGATCGTAAGCGTCAAAGGGTTTGAGCAAACCTGCCATATCCTTGATACAAATCGAGTCAGCGCCCATTTCCTCAAGCTGCTTTGCAAGCTTGGCATAGTACCCCAGCGTGTAGCAGGGGCCCGTGGTATAGGAGAGCGCCGCCTGCACGTGACCGCCTTCGCGTCTGGTGGCGCGGATCGCGGTTTCGAGGTTGCGCACGTCGTTGAGTGCGTCGAAGATACGCAAAATGTCAATGCCGTTGGCAATCGACTTCTGTACGAAATACTCCACCACGTCATCCGAGTAGTGGCGGTATCCGAGAATGTTCTGACCGCGGAACAACATCTGGAGCTTGGTGTTCTTCACCTTGTCGCGGATCTTGCGCAATCTCTCCCACGGATCCTCGTTCAAAAAGCGCAGGCAAGAGTCAAAGGTCGCGCCGCCCCATGCCTCGATGGAGTGATAGCCCACGCTATCCATCGTTTCAAGAATGGGCAGCATTTCTTCCGTCGTCATACGCGTGGCGATCAGGGACTGATGCGAGTCGCGCAGGACGGTTTCCGTAATTTTTACTTGTGCCATTGATAATCTCCTTCAAAAAATCAAAACGCCCACGAGAGGAATACGCCCGCAGCGATTGCAGAGCCGATCACGCCTGCCACGTTGGGCCCCATTGCGTGCATCAGCAGGAAATTGGTGGGATCCTCCTCCTGGCCGACCTTTTGCGAAACGCGCGCCGCCATAGGAACAGCGGAAACGCCGGCAGAACCGATCAGGGGGTTGACCTTTCCGCCCGTCGCAAAGCACATGATCTTGGCGACGATCAGGCCGCCGCTGGTCGAAATGCAGAAAGCGAGCAGACCGCACGCAATGATGAGCAGCGTGCGCGGATCAAGGAACTGCTCTGCCGTGGCAGTTGCGCCGACGGATAGACCGAGCAGAATGGTCACGATATTGATCAGCTCGTTTTGTGCCGTTTTGGAAAGGCGCTCGGTCACGCCACTCACGTTGAGGAGGTTACCGAACATCAAACAACCGACCAACGGCACAGCGGCAGGCACGATCATCGCAACGATAACCGTAACAAGCACCGGGAAACAAATCTTTTCGAGCTTGGAAACAGAGCGCAACGTTTTCATGCGAATGGCACGCTCTTTCTTCGTGGTAAAGAATTTCATAAAGGGGGGCTGAATCATCGGGATAAGCGCCATATAGCTATACGCCGCAATCGCAATTGCGCCGAGCAACTGAGGGGCTAACGTTTTGGCTGTCAGCACCGCCGTCGGGCCATCCGCACCGCCGATGATACCGATCGCCGCCGCTTCCTGCGGGCTGAACATGCCCGACACCAGCGCGATCGCAAACGCGGCGAAAGCGCCAAGCTGTGCACCGCCGCCGATCAGCAGGTTGGAGGGGCTTGCAATCAGAGGGGAGAAATCGGTCATCGCACCGATGCCGATAAAGACAAGACAGGGGAAAATTCCGAGCTTGACGCCCATGTAAATGAGGTCAAGGAAGCCGCCCTTGTCCAGCACCATGCGGATCGACTCCACCACCGTCGGTTGGGGATCTGTGATCCACATATCAAAGTGGAACATCTCCGCACCCGGCAGATTGGTCAGCAGCATACCGATGGCGATGGGCAACAGCAAAAGCGGCTCGTATTTGCGCACCACCGCAAGGTAAACAAGCACCGCAACGATGGCGTACATGACAAGTGTTTTCCACCAGTCATCACGCTCAAACAGAAGTGCAACGCCTGTTCCTTGCAGAAAGTTTCTGATACTCTCTAACATAGACGGTACCTTACGCGATCGTTACGAGAACCTCGTCCGCCACGACCGACTGACCCTTCTCCACCGAAACGGCAACAACCTTGCCGTCAACAGGTGCGCAGATGTCGTTTTCCATCTTCATTGCTTCCAGCACGACAAGCACGTCACCCTTCTTCACGGTGTCGCCAACGCCAACATCCACGCGCACGATGGTGCCGGGCATGGGAGCGGTTGCAGTGTTTGCACCCGCGGGAATAGCGGCCTTGGGAGCTGCTGCCTTGGGTGCGGCGGCGGGCGCTACGGGAGCAACGGGAGTGGCTACGCCCTCATTGATTTCCTCTACGGTGACGTCATACGCAACGCCGTTGACGGTGATTCTATAATTTTTCATGGCTCAAAATCCCTTTCTTATTTCTTTTGGTCTGCGCGGCGGAAGGAAACAACGCGAAATCCCTTTACGGCCCCACCGTTTTCCTCGGCAAGCGTTGCCGCCACGGCGGCAGTGATCGCGGCGACGATGGCATCGTCGCTATCCTTAATGATAATAGGCGTGACCGCTTCGGCGGGAGGCGTGTCCTCCAACACGATGACGGGTGCCTTCTTCTTTTTCTTGCCCGTGGGGGCGATAATCGCTGCACGGAAGAGCGTGAGTGCGACCCACAAAACGATGAGCGCGGCAAACACCGTTCCCATACCGATCACCAGCATCTTCCCCGCATACGCAAACCGTTCCCCTAAGGTCATAGCAAGTGCGGTGTACGTCATACGATCACTCCTTATCCGCGAGCATATAGAGCGCCGCAATTACGCGTGCACGCAACTCGGCAGGCGCAACGATGTCGTCAATCTCGCCCGTTGCCGCAGCGTTCTCGGGGCATGCCACCTCGCTTCTCCACTCGGCTTCCAGCATGTCGCGCGTCACCTCGGCGGTGATGCGATCCGTCCAAAGGAATGCAACGCCGGAGGAGGCGGTCATGGTTGCCACCTCTGCACCGGGCAGTGCAAACACAACGTCAGCACCCAGGCGCTTGGCACCGCCAAAGAGGAATCCCGCGCCAATCGCGTCGCCGACAAGCGCCGTTACGCTTGCATTGTCTGCATTCGCCATCACGCTGGCAAGGGTTGCAAGGGTGGATGCCATGCGCGGCTCTGCCGTGGCGTCGGATGCGATACCCTCGCAGTTCACAAAAGATACAACCGGTAAGCCGAAACTGTCGGCAAGGTCATACACACGAATCATCTTCTCTGCACCGGCAAGGGTCAGCGCACCGTCCAACGAAAGGACCACGCTGCTCACACCGCCAATAAAGGCAAGGCCTGCACAAACCTCAACACCCGTACCCGTGTAGAGAGGGGTGTATCTACCGCCATCCACAACAGCGCCAAGTGCGTCGGCACCGCTTACACGATCCTCCAGCGCCACGGCGCGATTCGCGTCGTCACAGTCGCCCTCGGGTGCCTCGCGCCACGCACAATCAGGCAGGTAGGAAATGATACCACGTACAGCAGCGAACGCAGCCGCCTCGTCAGCAACGCTGACGGCGGCATTGCCGTTTGCCATGGTGTAGGCGGCACCGCCAACCTCTTCCCCGACAAGCGAGGGAGAACTCACGTACAGGCGGCTCTTCCCCTCCATCACAACACAAAGGTCAAACAGCGATGCCACTGCCGCCATCGTTCCTGCGCACGTGCCCGAAATCACTGCGATCTGGGGAATGGCGCCCGATGCACGGGATGCAACCGAAAGCAGCTTGCCATAACCCGCCAGTGCGTTTGCACCGTCGAACACGACGGCACCCGCGCAATCAAAAAATCCAACGATGGGTGCACCCACGGACAGCGCCTTCTCATAGGTTGCCACGATCTTGTCCGCGTGGCGTCCATCCAAAGCACCCTTCATGCTTGTGCTGTCCTGTGCAAAGGCAAATACCAGACGTCCGTCCAGCGCGCCGTAGCCGCAGATGACACCCTCGGCGTGATCCGTGCCGGGGCGCTTGACGTAAGCACCCAACTCCACGAATGTGCCGGCGTCAAAAAACGCAGCAAGACGCTTTCTGCCTACCGTATTGTTATCTTTCATATTGACCTCCAATCGGTTACTTTCGTACTCATCTTTTGGGGAAATTGCACAATTGTTCTGCCTTTTGGAACAAAAACAACCTTCTCCCCCATCTTAACTTTATCTTACCACAAAGCAAACAAAAATGATATCCTTTTCCCAAAGATATTTGTTAAAAATTTGTAAAATACCGTTTTTTTTGAAAAAGTAGTTGCAATTTGCATTTCGGTATGTTATAATACCACCGTTGCGACAAAGGTTGCAGCTACGGAGGCATAGCTCAGTTGGTTAGAGCGCATGCTTGACATGCATGAGGTCATAAGTTCGACTCTTATTGTCTCCACCATTAGAAAAGAACGCATATCGCCACCGCGGTATGCGCTCTTTTTAACAAAATCCGATCTCTGGCGGATAGAAAACGGAAAGGAGTGACCACCCATGAATCTGTGCGACCAAAAAACAGTCCGCTCTATCATGCAAGCGTTTGGCCTGCATTTCAGAAAGGAATTCGGTCAAAACTTCCTCACCAACCGCGGCGTTGTCGAGGACATTGCCGACTACTGCACGGACGATGCAAACGAAACGATCCTGGAGATCGGCCCCGGCATCGGCACGCTGACGCGCGAACTATGCGCGCGCTATGCCAACGTGGTGGCACTTGAAATTGATAAGAGCTTGATCCCCGCGCTTGGCTACACGTTAAACGAATTTCACAATGTAACCGTTGTAAACGAGGACGTGATGAAGTGCGACCTTGCCACACTGCTTGCCCCCTATTTTGAAAAGGGTCGCGTGTCAGTGTGCGCGAATCTCCCCTACTACATCACCACGCCCATTCTTATGAAGCTTTTGGAGAGTGGTCTTCCCTTCCACAACATCACCGTTATGATTCAATCCGAGGTGGCGGACCGCCTTTGCTCGCCCGTTGGCGGCAAGAACTGCGGCGCCATCACCGCGGTGCTCAATTTCTACGGCACGGCTGAGCGTCTGTTCACCGTACCGGCAGGCGATTTCCTCCCCCCGCCCTCGGTCAACTCCGCTGTGGTGCGCATCCGCTTGCACGACAAGCGCCCCTTTGTGCCCCAAAACGAGGAGATCTTCCGCCGCACGATACGCGTCGCCTTCGAGCAACGCCGCAAGACGTTGCCCAACGCATTGCAAGCGGGCTACCCTTCGCTCACCAAAGAGCAATGCATTGCCGCGGTGGAGCAAACGGGACTTCGCGCCGACGTGCGCGGTGAGCGCCTCACCATGGAACAGTTCGTCACCCTCTCGAACATCCTTGCCGAGTGGAACGCGCAATAAAAAAAGCAGAGAACGCCAAACGTTCTCTGCTTTTTTGTTTAGTCAACGCGACGCCACACCTCGGTGACGTAGGTTTCGCGCAAGCAAGTTGCCGCGTCCTTTCCATCAACCGGAATAAACGTGCTCTCACTGCCAGAAATGCGCCACTCGGCATCCCCCTCAAGGGTCACGTTGCGCAAATAGCGACAACCGTCAAACGCGAAGGAGCCAATGCGCGAGAGCGATGCAGGAAGAACAACCGTGCGCAAGCGCGCGCAGTTGCGAAACGCAAAGGTGTCCATGCTCGTTACACTCGCAGGAATATCAATGTTGGAAAGAGAGGAACAATCCGCAAACGCCGAGGGGCCGATCAACGTCAGTGCCGACGGCAAGGCAAGCTCAGTGAGCGCCGTGCACCCTTTGAAAACGGCACTTTCCAGGCGCGTTATGGTATCGGGCAACGTCACCAAGGAAAGCGACGTGCAACCGGCAAAAGCCGCTTCGCCAAGACTTGTGAGTTCCGTGCCGAGTGTAACGCTTGTGAGCGCCACGCAATTTTCAAATGCAGAGCCGCCCGCGCTGGGGGTCGCCTCGCCAAGCGTGATCTCGGTGAGGTAGCGGCAATTTGCAAATGCAGAGGTGCCAAGCGGTGCATTGCCCGTCACACTCACCTTGGTGAGCGTGCGTGGCATCACGCAATCGTTATCCCGCTTGTCAGGGCCGCCAAACAAATACCCGATATGCGTTTGCTCCGGCGACTCGGCCGCATCCCCTACAAAGGGAATGGTCAGCACTTGCAGTCCAAGGCAGTCGTTAAACGCGCCAAATCCCATCCGCGCCACGCTGTCGGGCACCGTGATATGGGTAATCGTCATCTCGTTTTCAAAGGCGTGCTCCGCAATCTCCACGACGCTGCGGTTGCGGATCTTGTCTGCGATCACGACCTCGCCACCTTCGCCCTCGTAGCCAACGACGCTGTACCCGCCGCGCACCCACTCATAGCGAACACCGTCACGCTCCACGTGAAAGAGATACGCATTGCAAAGCAATGCCACCACCACGAGAAGCACCACAGACGCAAACACGGGGATAAAAATTTTAAAAAACCGTTTGCCAAGCGTGATCGTCATGCAGGTTCTCCCTTTTTGATAAAGAGCACGCCGAGCGTGTTTTTGCCACAATGCGAGGACACTGTGCAACCGGCGCGCGTCACATGGATTACAGCATCGGGCAACAACGCACGCACTTTCGCAACCACGCCATCCACCACCTCTGCCTCACAACCTGCGTGAGTGACAAACACGTGATCGGTCACAATGCCCGTTCCATCACCGATTCTCTCCTCGGCGTACTTCTCAAGCACCGCGCGGAATTTGCCACGGTACTTTTTGGAAACACCCATTTTACCCCCACCAACAGTGATGCAAGGCTTCAGTTGTAACAAGTTCGCACCCAGTGCCGCAAGCGCACTGCATCTGCCGCCCTTGTGCAAAAATTCCAGATCGTCTACAACAAAAGACGCATCAACGGCATCGACAAGCGCGCGGCACGCCGCGGCAATTTCGCTTGCCTCCATGCCCCGCTCTGCCATCTCGGCGGCGGCAAGAACGAGCAATCCTCCACCCGTGGAGAGGTTGCGCGTGTCTACCACGTGCACGTTTTCGTGATCCAGTGCCGCCATGCGCGCGTTATTATAAGTGGAGGACATTTCGGCGCTGATGGTAAAGCACACCACGCCCTCGGCTTCGGCAAGACAGTCCGCAAACACATCGGAAAACGTGGTCATGCTCGGCGCTGCCGTGCGGGGCAGTTCCCCTTTTTGCTCATAGTGCAAATAAATGTCGTCGGGTGTAATTTCAACACCGTCCAGGTATGTTTTGCCGCCAAGGTTGACATCCAGCGGCACGATGCGCACGCCGTGGCGCGCAATCAGTTCAGCTCCCAGATCACAGGTGCTGTCAGCAACGATTCTCGTTTTTGTCATGGGTCAATGCTCCCTTCGTTGTTGTGCTTCTACCATAATATCATAAAAGAAAAAATTTTGCAACAGTGTGACGCCCAGTTGGTCAATTTGTGAATTTTGTCCGTATCCCGCGCCGCGCTCGTGTGATATAATAAATAGGTAAAATCGACAAGATTTTCCCTTTTACACCCCGCCGCATGATTGGCAAGTTTGGCTCGCGTGCGGCTCTCGGAAAAACGGAAAGGAGCGTGACCAACATGATCACCTACATTCTTTACAACCCCCATGCAGGACACGGTTGCAGTGCCGAAAACGCACAGAAGCTCGCCCAAAAATACGAGGGACAGGTTGCCTTGTATGACATGACCGAGATCGCCGACTATGCAGCATTGCTCTCCCCCCTCGCCGCAGAAGATCGCGTGATCGTTTGCGGTGGCGACGGTACGCTCAACCGTTTCATCAACGACACCGAGGGTGTTACAATACAATGCGAGGTCTATTATTTCGCCATGGGCACGGGTAACGACTTCTTGCACGACCTTGGCATGAAGCCCGGTGATGACCCCATTGAGGTGGATAAATACATCAAAAATCTCCCCGTTGCCGAGGTAAACGGCAAAAAGTACCGCTTCTTCAACAACGTTGGCTACGGCATTGACGGCTATTGCTGCGAGGTCGGTGACAAACTCAAAGAAAAGTCCGACAAGCCCGTCAACTATACCTCTATTGCCATCAAAGGTCTGCTGTTCCATTACAGGCCCAAGACCGCAACCGTGGTGGTAGACGGCAAGACCTACACCTACAAAAAGACTTGGATTGCAACCACGATGAAAGGCCGTTACTACGGTGGCGGTATGATGTCCGCGCCCCATCAGGATCGCCTCGCTGAGGACGGCAAGGTGAGCGTTGTGATCTTCCACGGCAAGGGCCGTCTTGGCACACTGCTCGATTTCCCGAAATTCTCGGCGGGCAAGCACGGCGAGAAGCCCATGAAGGATATTACCGTACTCACGGGCTACGACATCACAGTCAGCTATGACAAACCTACCGCCGTACAGGTGGACGGCGAAACGGTCCTTAACGTTTCCTCTTACCGCGTGACAGCGAAGTAATACATAGTGACTCAAACGCTAAAATACATAAAAAAGCACCCCGTTGGGGGTGCTTTTTTGTTTTATACCTTTTCGTTGGGGGTTGCCATGTCGCTGTAATGCGAGAAGCCCGTGGGCTTTTTTTCAAGACGCGTTTGTGCAAGCGAGGAGATCGCGTCGATCTTGCCATCCAGGTAACGCTCCAGCAAGAGCTTGGCGGTCTTGCAACGCGCGGCAACACCGGCATAGCGAATGTCAAGATTGCACCAACCGATCATGTTGCGGCCCTCAAACCACATCTCGCGATGTGCCGCGTGCACCGCCTCGGTCTTTTGGATAAGAGCGGGCAGCTCCGTAGCGGCAATCTTAGCAAGCGTGGCGCGATCGTCTGCAAGGTAGGCAGGCACCAGACGATCCGCAATAGCGGTCTTGGCAGTGAGATAATCAAACACAAGGTAAGCAAACTCGTAAAGGTAGTCCCAACGGCTCCCCTTGTTTCGCTCCATATACGTCTTCATGCGTGCGGTGCAAGCGGCATAATGGCCGTTCATGGGGTAGTAATCCCACAGCGCCTTATCGTACAAGCCCTCCAACACGTCCTGCCAAAACAGCGGCTTGCCCATGTAACGGAAGCGATAATCCTTGCCCCCGTTACCGTCGAAACGGGATTCGTCATCAAAGTTGTTGTGGTAGTTCGCCATCTCATAGAAAGCGTCAAAATCAGCACCCGTGCACGCCTCAAAGCGCGCCTTCTGCACATCTGCGGTGAGATTGTCGTTATAGCAGCACTCGGCAAAGAAGGACAAACCAAAGAGGTTGGCAAACAAATCGCACTCCGCATTGTCGTTGGTCCAGATGGTAATCATCGCCTCGGTCACGCCGTGCTTGCGGCAAGCGTCGAGCGCGAAGCGGCAGTTGCGCATCGCATAATGATGCTCCGGGAAGTGGCCGATCCAGCCCCACAGTCCGCCCGCGTAAATGACATGGTGGCCCGTTGCCTTGTGGGACTTGATCATGCGCTCATCAGACCAGGGCTGTTCCCCGTAGTGCCAGTAGACCAATTCCACACTCGCGGGGATTTTGGCAACGATCTCATCGGGGAGCATGTAGTTGTCAGGATCGCCGCCGTAAGGCGTGCCACTTGCGCGGTAGTACATATCACTCCACATCATGGGGCGAAGTCCAAGCTTGTCGGTGATGGCAATGAGGCGTTCCATATACTCCTCAAAGATCTGTGCAGGGGGCACGTAACCGTGCTTGTCGAGGAACTTGCCTCTACCCATATCCCACGCCTCGTCCATGCCGATATGCACGCGCTTGGAACGAAAACAGCCGCTAACGGTGCGGATTAACTGCTCCACAAACTCAAACGTTGCCTCCTCGCGTGCGAGCAACACGGTCCGCGTATCCTTGATGGGCTTTGCCTCGGACCAGATCAGGTAACGGTTCATGTGACCGTAGCACTCCAAGCAAGGAATAACCTCGATGCCAAACTCATACGCGTAATCGTCCACAGCGCGCAGGTCGTCGCAGGTGTATCTGCCGCGCATATAACCGAAGTAGGGACGATCCTCCAGCGTGACCGTATCCTCGGTATAGAGCATCACCATGCCGTAACCCATCACGGCAAGGAGTGCGGTCATCTCGTTGATCTTCTCCACAGAGGGAACACCACAACGCGAGGTGTCGATCATGACGGAAAGCTGCTCGAAATGCGTGCTCTCGAAGATCTCAAATGCGTCGCTCTTGCGTGCGTGCTCACAAAGAACACCGAGCTCGCGAAAGAACACGTGCTTTTGCGCGTAATGAATGACGGCCTTGCCGTCCTTCAAACTAACGCCGTTTTTGCCGTCCGCGACGGCGGTAACGGTGATGCCCTTGTCCTTGTTAAAGCCGAGCAGACCGGCAAGGCGCATTGCGGGGGCGCGGAGCGCCTCCTCCACCTCAAACGCAAACGTGAGCTGTTTCCTCTTTTCCATGATAGATCCTCCCGTACGGGCAACGTTTGACACCATCATAGCACAAAATGATACCTAAAGATATAAAAATATTGCTATCGCGCGCCTATTTTGTAAAATATTGCGCCATCGAGCAGGATACACACTGACAAAAAACGACACGGGGCATATCTTGTATTGAGGGGGCACCCTCTCAATATAAGTGGAAAGGCGAATGCTATGTATTCTGATGAACAACTGATCTTGCAGCTGGCAGGACTCCCCGTCGCACCGCGGCGTGACGAGGACGCGGCGCCCGCGCCCCATACGTGGGGGCTTTCGGGTTATCCCCTTGCCAGTGTATACGCGCCATTGCAGGAATGGCGCGAGCTTTACAACGAGGAGAAAGGACTTGATCGCGGCACACTGTTTGCCGAACTGGATAAGCCCTTTCTTGGACGGGGGGCGTGAATATGGTTGCGTGCAAATGCCGCCCGAACGGCTCCCAAATGAACTGTGACGCGCTCCACGCGCGCTTGCAGGCGCTTGATTTTGCGATTGTGGAAACTACGCTCTATCTCGACGCCTACCCCACCTGTGCCAAGGCACTGGAGTACTATTCACGTCTTGTTGCCGAGCGCGCCGCCGTGGCAGAAGCGCTCCACACGCAATGCGGCAAGCCCACCACCGCGTGGGATAACAAAAACCCGAACAGCTGGGACTGGATCAAAGGCCCCTGGCCGTGGCAGATCGAAGCGAATTAAGGGGGACTTACTATGTGGCTTTATGAGAAGAAATTGCAGCACCCTGTAAAGATCAAGAACCCCAACCCGCAACTCGCGCAGATCATTATTTCACAGCTCGGCGGGCCCGACGGCGAGCTTGCCGCCTCGATGCGCTACCTGCATCAACGCTACTCCAGCCCCTATGACGAGGTGACGGGTATTCTCACGGACGTCGGCACAGAGGAGCTCGCGCACCTTGAAATGGTGGCAGCGATCCTCTATCAGCTCACGCGGAATCTCTCCGAAGAGCAGATTAAAAACAGCCCGTTTGCCACCTATTTCGTGGATCATACCACGGGGCTCTATCCCGTGGCGGCGTCGGGCACGCCCTTTGATATGAAGTACGTGGGCGTCAAGGGCGACATTCTCACCGACCTGCATGAGGACCTTGCCGCCGAGCAGAAGGCGCGCACGACCTACGACAATATTCTGCGCCTCACGGACGATCCCGACGTGAAGGACGCGATCCAGTTCCTGCGCCAACGCGAGCTGGTGCACTTCCAACGCTTCGGCGACGCAATCCGCATCGCGCAGGATCATCTGGACAGCAAAAACTTCTACGCGTTCAACCCCTCCTTTGATAAGGCGTCGGGCGTGTTTCGCAAAAAATAAGCAAACAAAAAATCCCAACAGCAACCGCTGTTGGGATTTTTTTATGCAAAGTAAGTGATGGCTTCGGGTTTGCCCGTCCCGGTGGAGCGGATGAGTGCTTCGCATACGGCAACGGTGGCGGCGCCCTCCTCGCCCGCGATGATATTCACTTTTCCGTGCAGAACGGTATCGAAAAACGCCTTCAGCTCATCCGTCACGTTATGCTTGACGGGGGTGACGGGGAGTTTCATCTCAACGTCCTTCATCTTGACGCCTGCGAGCGTATCGCTATCGCCAATCTTTTCGAGAAACAGCGACATGGTGCTGCTCATGTTATCCACCACGATGGTGCCCTTGGTGCCGTACAGAAGCGTGCGCATCGTGTAGGCACGCTTACAGCCCGTGGACACGAACACCTTGCCAATGACGTTGTTCGGGAATTTGAGCACGCCGATGGCGGTATCGTCGCAAGGCCAATCCGTGAGCGTTTTCTTGTTGGCGTAGGCAAACGCCTCGGTGGGATTGCCCGCGATAAAACGCAAGAGATCCACGGCGTGACAGCCGCCGCCCGTGAGACCGTGACGCATGACCGCGGGGTCAGAACGCCAGCAAGCGCCCATGTGGGAGTAGTCGTGTGCATACTCGCTCTCCACAAAGGAGAGTTCCCCGATCATGCCGGCGTTCACCATCTCTTTCGCTTTCACAAAAGCGGGGGTGAAGCGGCAGACCTGACCGACCGAGAGCACGCGCCCTTTTTCCCTTGCGGCGCGGAGCATCTCCTCACACTCATCGACGTGAAGCGCCAGCGGCTTTTCGCACAGCACATCAAGCCCTTTCTCAAAAGCGGCAAGCACCATATCACGATGAAGATGGTCGGGGGTGCACACGCACACCACGTCAAGCGTTTCGGCGGCGAGCAGTTCGGCATAGTCCGTATAGCCGCGCACGCCGTACTCGGCGGTATAGCGATCAAGCTTTGCCTTGTCCACGTCGCAAACTGCAACCAGGTGCGCCGCAGAGAGCTCAGCAAGCGCCGCGAGATAGCGGCGTCCTGTGCCAAGCCCCACAACGGCCACGTTTAACACGCGTGCGCTCATTATTTCGCGTACTTGGCGCGCAACTCGGCAAGGCGTGCGTTGCGATCCTCATCCTTGACGCGGCGGAACGCTTCCACGGTAAGGTTCCAGGTTTTCAGGGGGTTCTTGGCGGCGTAGTCGTTGGACTCACTACCCATGTAGCCCCAGGCAAGTAGGGTGCGCGCACCTGCGTCGTAGGCGGCGTGGGTCGCCTCAATGATCTGCTCCTCCTGGCCGCGGTGGTGCGCGTAGGTCTGGATCCAAATATTGTGATCCTTACCGTACTTGTCGCTGTTTTCAATAGACTGCTTGGTCTTTTGGTAGACGAACTCGTAGGGGCCGTCGGGCATCTTGTCTGCCTTGCTGTGCCAGTAGGGATCGCTGCCGAGGTTGTCAAAGTGCGGCAGGCTGCAAAGGCGATGCAAAGAATCGAGATTGATGCCGTGCTGTGCGCCGAGCATAACGCAAGCGGCGTTCTTCATGCCAAGCTTCGCGCTGTATTCGGTGACGTCTGCAAAGTAGTCCACGATGCTATCGGTGCGGAACTGCTCGACCTCCTCGGTGAGCGTGGTGGGCATCGGGTGGCCGTAGCGCTCCTCGAACTTGGCGCGGCAAGTGGGGCAAGCGCAGCAGAAGCGGAACTGCTCGACCTTGTCGCGGGGGATGTTGGGCTCGTCCCAAAAGATAGTTTTGCTGCCGATCTCTGCGGCGACGTCCAGCCACTCCTTGGTGAACTGACGGTAAGCGGGATGGTTGACGCAAACCTGGTAGGGGTGCATTTCGCCCGTGTTATAGATCATATGTGCTTCGGGGTGGTAGGCAAGGAAATGGGAACGGTCGCCGGGTGCGCCGCCGATGCCCCAGTTGTCCACCCACACCTCCATACCGAATTGCTCGGTGATGCGGATGTTCTCTTTCATGATGTTCTTATGACGCTCCCAGTCGGTGTGGGAGAGCATATGTACCACGATGTCCATGTCGGCGCGTGCGATTGCCTCCATATCCGTGCGAACGTGCGAAGGCATGCGGTTGCCGTGATAGGCAACACCGGTGAGCAGCGCTCTTCTCTTGATGTTTTCCATACAAACACCTCCAAAATGTATTTACGCCCCCATTATAGCACAGCGGCGGGCAACGCGCCATAGAGAAAACCGAAAATAAATTACAAAATCGACTAATTTTCTCGCTCATGCGCGTGTATCAGGCATTTTTTCGCGTCTTTCTTGCAGATTTTTAAGAAATCACATTGACATTCGGAGCCCTTCCTTTTATAATGATACTATTGACAGTGAAAGGGGGTACGGATATGCTTACGCCCACCATCCAGCAGCTTCTTCATGACCTGCACGACGTGACAGGACTTGCCGTACATCTGTACGACAAACAGCAACGCGCCATCATGCACTACGGCGTGCAACAGCCGCTTTGCATCCTCGTGCACACAAATGCCGCCTCTATTGCCGAATGTCATGCATTCGACGCGCTTGGTTTTTCCGAGGCGGAGCGAACGGGGGACGTATTCGTGCAGGATTGTCCTTTTGGCTTTTATACCGCAGTCGCGCCTATCTTTGACGCAGGCAAACTGGTCGGCTTTTTGCAACTGGACGGCGCTTTTAGAAAAAGTGAGGAAGCAATTGCAAACGCCACGGCGCGCGCACTTGCCTACCTGCCAAACGAAAGCGAGCGTATCGCTGCAAAAATCGAGGTGTGCAGACACCTTGATGGGCACGTGCTGGACGCCATCCCCTCTCTTTTGCGCGCCACGTGCGGCTATATCGGGGCAGAAAGTCTCTTCCCCTTTGGCAACGTTTCGCTTGGCTATCTCACCAAGCGCTATATCCAGCACAACGCGCAAGGGCGCCTCACGCTCTCGGACATCAGCGCCGGGCTTCATTGCAGTAAAGCCACCCTCACCGAAACCTTTCGCCGCGAGTTCGGCATCACCATCGTACAGTATATTAACCGCGTGCGTTTGGAGCGTGCTTCCAACATGCTGATCAACACCGATCTGCCCGTTTGCACCATCGCGGAGGAGTGCGGCTTTTCGGGCGCGGAATACTTTTCATCGCTATTCAAAAAAGCGCGCGGAATCTCCCCCCTGGCTTACCGACGCGCGCATGCCCACAATGTCAATAAACAAAAAGCCCCCGAACGGGAGCAGAAATGAGGTCATACTATGTTGTTTTGGATTGCTCTTTGCGCCATTGCCATCCTCTCTCTTATCGCTTTCGCGCTGTATGGTGCGGACAAGGTGCGCGCCAAGCGCGGCGCATGGCGTGTGCCCGAAAAAATGCTGCTTGGCATCGGCTTTCTCGGCGGCGCCCCCGGCGCACTGCTTGCCATGAAAACCTTCCGCCACAAGACGCAGCACACCTACTTTTACATCGTAAATGTGCTTGGCATTTTGTGGCAGGCGGCACTGCTTGTGTGGCTGTTTATCAAGTTTGTGCTGTGACAAAAAAGGACGGGTTTTCCCGTCCTTTTTTACTCCTTCCGTCTGCCTGCAGCAGCCACCTCCCTCAGGAGGGAGGCTCTTCTGATCATAGCCATCTGCTGAAAATAACAGCCATGAGGAAAAATTTGATATAGCACAAAACCATAGTGGCCAGTTGGCGAAGAATTTCGGATGCAGAGCGAGAAAAAACGGACACGACGCGTAATAACTGCGCGGTGTCCGTTTTCTTTGAAGCTATGCGCCGAATTTCACAGCCACATTATTCCTGGGTGCTTTTTTTGAGACGAAGATCAAGCCACGTCATGCCGAGCGCAAACGCATCATGCATGCCGTTTTTCTTGCCCTGCTGCAACACGTTATTGGGATCAGCGGAATCAAGGATCTGAATAAGCACCGCATCCGGCACTTTTTCGCCGCCCTCTTCCTTATAGGACATGATCTCCAGTACGAGCACGCAAGGGTCATTATTGAGGTCACCGTAAATGATGGTGTTTTCTTCTCTCACCAGGGGCTTGCCCTGATACATGAGGTACTTACCCTCTACCTTCTTCTTATCGTCAGCCATGATATTCTCCTTAGGCAATTTTTCTAACACAAATAGTATACCACGCAACGCGCGAAAAGTCAAGTGCTTATTGTGCCATAAACGGCGGTATCACCGCGAGTTTTGTAGGTGCGATCGGATTCTCAGCGGCAATCGACCAAAGCGCGTCGGCGTTGGCGGCAAGCGTGTGAGCGCGCAAGGCACGCTCTCCCAAAGCTTTCACGTCACGCGGCTTGGTCACAACGGGCAAGGAACGCGTCTTGCGTGTTTTAGCAAGATACGCTCTCCCCTTTTCGTTTGCGGCAAGCAAGCGCACGTAGGCGGGCGGAGCGTCAAGATCCGCTTGTTTTACGTCCGCAAGCAGATAGACGAGCGCGCGGCGGATGCGGCCATTGGTGTAACGCTTGGTGGCGGCGGCACGGCAAAGCGAGGCATAATCCGTTGCCTTACTTGCACTGTTTTCCAAATGTGCAAGCAATCCACCGCCAAGGTCTGCGAGCGTGTCATCCCCGCTTTGCACGCGAAGGCGCGCCAACATAACGGCGCCAAGTCGTGCGGTATCTGCGATACCGTAACGCGCCACGGCATCCTCAAAGATTGCTTTCGTTTCGGGGGGCAGATAGGCGGTCACGTCCTCCCCGCGTGCGAGCGCTTCGCGCAATGCCGTGGCACTGGGATAGTCGCTATCAATTTCGGTTTGGGTGTAGTGTGAGCCCACACGGCGCACGGGCAACAGTGCCATGTCGGGGCAAAGCGACGCAATAGCGCGTACGTACTCCACGGCAAGAATATCGTTGGAGAGCAGTTTTCCCTCCAACGCAGCATAGTAGGCAGCCGCACTGCCCGTGCCCGTATGCTCCCCTCTCGCGCTTTGCAAACGCTCGGTGCGCGCGATCTGCGCGGCTGTCTCTCTGATGGCTTGCTCATCCATGTGCTCACAGCCAAAGGAGAGCGCGTCGCATAGGAGACCTTGCGCGATACGCACGCCCGCCGTTGCAAAATATGTGGCAGAAGCCGCGGCATAGGGGAACGGGAGCTCCACCACGAGATCAGCACCCGCGGCAATCGCCATCTCGGCGCGCGACACGGGGGGCAGGATCGCCGCCTCTCCGCGTTGGGTGAAGTTGCCGCTCATCACACAGATCACAACGTCTGCCCGCTCGCGTGCCTGTGCAATGTGGTAGGCGTGTCCGCGATGCAAGGGATTATATTCGCAAATGATGCCGACAGCGCGCATTCGCTCTCCTTTCTGCGCCAAAAAATATGGCGCGCGTCTTGAAATTATAATTTAAATATGCTATACTATTATGTGATGAATTTTTTAGGGAGGATCGTATATGAATGTTCTGATCGTAAATGCGGGCTCAAGCTCGCTGAAATATCAGCTCATCGACACCGCGACGGAAACCGTGTTCGCCAAGGGCATCTGCGAGCGCATCGGCGCGGCAGGCTCCAAGATCGAGCATAAAAATCTGACCAAGGACGCCAAGGTCGAGGTCGAGATCCCCATGAAGGATCACGCCGACGCCATGCGTGCCGTTGTAGAAAAGCTGCTGGACACCGAGGTCGGCTGTATTGCAAGCATGGACGAGATTGAGGCAGTCGGTCACCGCGTAGTGCACGGCGGCGCATTCTTCTCGGGCTCGATGCTGCTCACCGATGACGTGCTTGACAAGCTTCGCCAGTGCCACGATTTCGCCCCCCTGCACACCCCTGCCGCCATCACGGGCATTGAGGGCTGCCTTGCGGTACTTGCCGACAAGCCTCAGGCACTGGTGTTTGACACCGCGTTCCACCAGACGATGGAGCCCCGCGCGTATATGTACGCACTCCCCTACGAAATCTATGAGCAGTACGGCGTACGCCGCTACGGCATGCACGGCACCTCGCACCGCTTCGTTGCGGGCGAAATGTGCCGCCTGCTCGGTCGCACCGAGGGCACCAAGATCGTGACCTGCCACATTGGCAACGGCTCCTCGATCAGCGCCGTGAAGGACGGCAAAGTCGTGGATACCTCGATGGGCTTCACCCCTCTTGCAGGCGTACCCATGGGCACGCGTTGCGGCGACATTGACCCCGCAATCGTCACCTACCTCATGGACAAGATGAACCTCACCACCGCCGAGGTGAACGACCTGATGAACAAAAAGTCGGGTCTACTTGGCGTATCGGGCTTCTCTTCCGACTCGCGCGACCTGATGGCAGCCATCGGCAGAGGCAAGAGCGATCCGCAGTATGCACGCGCAAACCTCGCCATTGAGATGCTTGCCTACCAGATCAAGAAGTACGTTGGTGCGTATGCCGCCGCCATGGACGGCGTGGACGCGATCGTATTCACGGCAGGTCTTGGCGAGAACAACCCCTACCTGCGCGAGAGAGTGTGCGCAGAGATGTCCTATCTCGGCATCGAGATCGACCGTGCGGTCAACGACAAGGCACTGCGCCAACCCAACATCGTGAAGCTTTCTACCGACGCTTCCCGCGTGGCAGTTTACCTCATCCCCACCAACGAGGAGCTGGTCATTGCACGCGACACCGAAGCATTGGTAGCCGCTAACTAATATTCAGTATAACACAACGAACACTGTTTCGCAAGTCAAAAGGAGAAATTATGAGCAACAAGGCACTCAATAAGATCGCGGGCTTTGACGGCGTCAAGGGCCCCGTACTCACCATCGTAATGGACGGCGTTGGCCTTGCCCCCGACACGGCAGGCAACGCAGTGAAATCCGCTTACACCCCTGTGCTTGACAAGCTGCTTGCCGAGCGCCCCATGGTATCGCTTCGTGCACACGGCACGGCTGTGGGCTTGCCCTCTGACGATGACATGGGCAACTCCGAGGTCGGTCACAACGCCCTCGGCGCAGGCCAGGTATTTGCACAGGGCGCAAAACTTGTATCCAACTCCATCGAGTCGGGCAAGATGTTTGCAAGCGCCACCTGGCAAGAGCTCGTTGCCAACGTGAAAGCCACGGGCGGCACGCTCCACTTCCTCGGCCTTTTCTCGGACGGTAACGTTCACTCCCATATCGACCACCTCACCGCCATGATCCGCCGCGCCAAGGAAGAAGGCATCGTTCGCGTGCGCGTGCACATCCTCATCGACGGTCGTGACGTGGGCGAAACCTCGGCGCTGGAATATATCACCCCCTTTGAGACATTCCTCGCAGAACTCAACGACGCAACTTTTGACGCTGCTATCGCCAGCGGCGGCGGTAGAATGAACATCACCATGGACCGCTACGAGGCGAACTGGTCGATGGTCGAGCTTGGCTGGCACACCCACGTACTGGGTGACGCACGCCGCTTTGCAAGCGCAACCGAAGCCGTGAATACCTACCGCGCAGAAACCGGCGTGATCGACCAGGATCTGCCCCCCTTCGTCATCGAAAGGGACGGCAAGCCCATGGGCACCATCGAGGACGGCGACAGCGTGATCTTCTTTAACTTCCGCGGTGATCGCTCCATTGAGATCTCCCGCGCGTTTGACGCACCCGCGGGCGAGTTTGACAAATTTGACCGCGTACGCGTACCCAACGTGGTATATGCCGGCATGCTGGAATACGACGGTGACCTGCACATTCCGCAGCGCTACCTCGTTGCTCCCCCCGAAATCACGAACACGATGGGCGAGTACCTCGCAAACACTGGTGTTTCTCAGCTTGCTATCTCCGAAACGCAGAAGTACGGCCACGTGACCTACTTCTGGAACGGCAATAAGTCGGGCAAGTTCTCTGAGGAGCTTGAAACCTACATTGAGGTTCCCTCCGACGTCGTACCCTTCGAGCAGCGCCCCTGGATGAAGTGCGCAGAGATCACCGACAAGCTCATTGCGTGCTTGGAGAGCGGCAAGTACCGCTACCTGCGCGTTAACTTCCCCAATGGCGACATGGTGGGCCACACCGGCTCGCTTGCGGCAACTCGTTGCTCCATGGAGGCACTTGACCTTCAACTCGGCAGAATTCTCCCCGTGCTTGACCGTATGGGTGGCGTCGCCCTCATCACCGCCGATCACGGCAACGCCGATGAAATGTATGAGACCGACAAGAAGGGCATGCCCAAGGCAGACAAGAACGGTAACTATAAGGCAAAGACGAGCCACACCTTGAACCGCGTGCCCTGCATCATCTACGACAACACCGATGCTGCTGCACACTATGCAGTCAAGGCAGACGACGGCCGTTTCGGCCTTTCCAACGTCGCCGCTACGATGGTGAACCTCATGGGCTATGAGGCACCCGACATGTGGGACGAAAGCATTATCGAAATCAAGTAAAAAAACGAGGGTGGGCGGAACTCCGCCCACCCTTTTTAGGAGAATACGTATGAAATTCAAAACCGAGTTGCATTGCCACAGCGCACCCGTAAGCACGTGTGCGAATATCACCCCCGAAGAGGTGGTGGAAAAAATGCTGCGCTGCGGCTATACGTCGGTGGTGCTCACCAACCATCTCTCACACGCAACCTTTCACGCGCACAACACCAACTATCGCGGAAAGGATGACTGGCAAGAAAAGCTTGACTTCTACTTTGCGGCAATCGAGGCGCTTCGCCGTGCGGCAAACGGACAGTTGCACGTACTGTGGGGCGTAGAAGCATGCCTGGACGGTACGAAAACAGATTACCTTATCCACGGTCTTGACGAGGCGTTTTATCGTGCCCATCCCGACCTTTTGCAAACCGACATCGAAACCCTCTCGGCGCGCGTGCGCGAGGCGGGCGGTCTTTTTTACCAGGCGCACCCCTTCCGCGATAAGATCATCGTGACAAACCCTACTCTGCTAGACGGTATTGAGGCGTACAACGCGCACCCGCATCACGACTCGCGCAACGACATTGCCGCCATGTGGGCGAAAAAGTTTTCGCTTTGCGAGATCGGCGGCAGTGACCTGCACCACCCACAGCATGACCCCACCAGTGGCATCCTCACCGACACCCCCATCACCACCAACGAGCAGTTGCTCGCAGTGCTGAAAAGCGGTGCGTATGAAATCATTGTATAAAACAAGACCCGTTAGCACGCTAACGGGTCTTTTCTTTATTCAGAAATGGTGTAGATAAACGTTTCGGGCACGCTGTGTGAGTCGGGTGCCACCGTGAGGTAGAGCTGATCTTCCACGCACGCGCGAATGCCGTATACGCGCCACCCTGCAAGTGCATCGCTAAGATCATCAAGCAGCGTTTCGCCCTCGCCCTCTACGTAGCGATAGAGCACGTTGCCCACGTGGAAATAATAACCGTTTTCGGTATAGAGCATCTGGGTGTTGGCATCGCGCCACGCGGCATTGTCAAACGCTTTGTCGCTCGCCTTTTCCCAGGTGTTAAAGTTCTTGTGTTGCTCCCAGTTCAAATCGCCCTCGCGCGTTTTGGCGGTGATGGCTTCGTCACTGAGTAGAAAGTAGTGGTAGGCATTGCCGCCATCTTGGTAATTGCACGCATCCCACGTGACGTCTACATGATACCAGTTGCCGTCTATACGGACGAGGTTCCACGCGTGATTCATGTCCTTGCTTACCACAGGGATCGCTTCAATCGCCCTTGCCGAGCAAAGCAGTACCATCGCCTGCATATATGCCTGGCACACGCCCTTCCCTTCGGTAAAGAATCCATAAACGTCGCGGATTTCCTTTCCGTCCGAGGGGGTGCGACGGTCATAGGTATAATGTTTCACCAAATAATCGTGGAAATACAACACCTCGTCAAATTGCGTACCGTTTGGCGAGGCATCCACGATCTCTTGCACGATCGCTTCGAGTTGTGCCGTCTTTTCAGCAGTGGTCGCCTTGTCATACAGATACGTAAAGCGAACAGTGGTCACAACGTTCGTATCCTGTCGATACACCACCGAATAAGAGGTGCTGACGTAAAAATAGTAGGGGTTGGTAAAGAGGAAGCGCTCAACTTCGGCACGAAGCTCGTCAGAAGTGAGATTGAGGTGCGAAACACTCAAATCTTCCTGATACTCATCAAACGCCGTGCGGAAAAGCACGTTGGTGTCGTAGATCTTTTCGGGATCGCGTTCCTCGCCGCCACCGCCCTCAAAAGCGCCGCCAATGCCACCCATCGCACCGCCAAACAGATCGCCGTCGCCATTGCGAAGCGCCTCTATGAAACTGCCAATCTCCTCGTGCGCGTTCCCCATAAGCAGGAAGGTTTCCCCAATCCCGCGGAAGATACCACTAACGCCAAGGAAAACAAGACAGGCTAGGAGTAGCGCGGCATATGCAATGAAAGAAATGCGATCCTTTTTGCCAGAAGGCCATATGGACTTGCGCGTTTTACCCTTGGGCGCGGGTTCCTCGTCGGACGTTTCCTTTGGGGGAGCGCCTTCGAGGGAAACACTTTCCGTGGAAGTTTCCTCGACAGGAACATCCAAGAAAGAGGCGTTTTCCTCACCCGTTTCGGGGGCAAGCTCCAATTCCTCCGCCTGCATACCCGTGGTCAGGTTCTCGTCTTGTTGCATGAGGTTCTCCCTTACTTTGCGTTCATCTTCAAGTAAGCGTTGATGAAGCCGTCGATGTCGCCGTCCATCACCGCACCGATATTGCCGTTTTCAAAGCCCGTTCTGGTATCCTTGGCAAGCGTGTAGGGCATGAACACGTAGGAGCGAATCTGAGAGCCCCACTCGATATTCACCTTGTTGCCCTGAATTTCCTCAATGGTGTCCAAACGCTCGCGCAGTTTGATCTCCATGAGCTTGGCTTTCAGCATTTTCATCGCGGTTTCCTTGTTTTGCAACTGGCTACGCTCGGTTTGGCAACCCACTACAATGCCCGTGGGCTTGTGCAAAATACGGATGGCGGAGTCGGTTTTGTTGATGTGCTGACCGCCCGCACCACTGGAGCGATGCGCCGTGACCTCAATATCCTCGTCACGGATCTCAACCTTGTCTACGTCCGCAAATTCGGGCATAACCTCGATGGACGCAAAGGACGTCTGACGTCTGCCAGCCGCATCGAAGGGGGATACGCGCACCAGACGGTGCACGCCGTTCTCGCTTTTGAGATAGCCGTAGGCGTTGTTGCCCTCGACCATAATGGTGGCGCTTTTGAGGCCTGCCATATCGCCGTCAAGCCAATCCACCAGCTTATATTTGAAATTGTGGCGCTCTGCCCAACGCGTGATCATGCGGTACAGCATCTGTGCCCAGTCCTGTGCCTCGGTGCCGCCTGCGCCGGGATGGAAGGATACAATGGCGTTGCTGTGGTCGTACTCGCCACAAAGCAAAATTTCCATGCGCTGGGTATCCTCTGCCACGCGAATCGCTTCAAGCTCTGCCTCGACCTCCTCCACACAGCTCTCATCCTCTGCTTCGATGGCGATTTCAGCAAGGGCAATGGCATCCTCCAAGCGCACACCAAGTGCCTCATATTCCTCAATGGTATCCTTGCTTTGCTTGAGCTCCTGCAACACCTTAGAAGAGTTTTCGGGATCTCCCCAGAAGGCAGGATCTGCGGTCTTTTGCTCCAACTCCGCGACGCGCCCCTTGAGGTCCTCGATGCGCAGCGCGCTGCCGAGGTCAACGACCTTCTCGCGCATATCAACAAGCTCTCGCTTTGCGTTCTCCAATGCAATAATCAATGTTTCCTCCCGCCGCAATAGCGGCATCCTATACATATTTTCTCATCATATAGTATAACATAAAAGAGCGGCTTTGGCAAGGGGTGGCAAGCAAAATCACGCAAAGGTATTGAATTTCTTTAAAGCGTGTGCTATAATGAAGTTGTCACACAAAACTTAATAAACAAGCAACTGGGGGAACTCTCTATTTTTATAGAGGGCTTTGTTTTGTGCACCCATCGCCACCCATGAATTTGGCAAAAATGCAAATTCCACTTGGCAGATGGGTAGAGTTTTCTCTATGCTTGTTAAGTTTTGTGTGACAGCAATCGGGGTTTGCGTTTTTCGGTGCGTGGCCTGGGCTGCGCACTTTTTTATATACTGTCAAGGGATATATGAAACACAAGATTCCAGAAAAAGTAATAGATGTAACCGGCGTAGAACTCACACCCGGACAACCCACCGTTTGCCTTGGCAACGGTGAGCAGGGCTTTGAATGTTGTTGTGACGAATGTAATTATTTTTTGCTTTGCTTCCCCGAATATGCCGAGGAAAGTTACTATTTGAACCAGATGCTCCCATACGGAACAACCGAGTAATACAAACAAAGGCAGCCAAGCGCGAAGCGCTTTG